>NZ_JBHYIK010000094.1:0-16409 GCF_042739735.1 Amycolatopsis sp. NPDC059027
ACCTGCCCCATGACCATGACGCCCGTGGAGATGCCGTCACACAAAGACGCGGCACCGGCCAGCGCGTCCGTCTGCTCGGCGACCTCACCGCGATAGGACTCGGCGGCCGCACCGTCCCACCCCGCCGTACCGCCCTTGGCCTCGTTCGCGAGATCGCCCGCGATCGCGTTGACCTCCTTGGACACATTCGCCCAAGTGTCCGAAAAGGACTGAATCACCGGCGGATTCCCCGCCAGCCAATCCAGACAGTCCTTCAGCGGCTTGACGTGCTCGATCAGCCACGAAACGCCGTACTGCGCCAACGTCCCGATCGGGTCCGTCACCAGGGACAGCACCTCGAGACCGACGCCAAGACCCCCTAGCCCGGCTTCGACCCACGAACCGTCCTTCACCCCGCTCGCCAGATCGTTCGCCGACTCCAGGATCCCGATCCCGGTCACCCCGGTCGTCTGCGACTGCGCCTGCGCGACCAGCGGATTGCCGTCCACTTCGAACCCCCATCACCCCGGTGACGCGTCAAGCGCCCTTCGGGCCGGCCTTCTTGATCGCGTCGACCGACGCCTCGTCCTGCTTGCGGTAGGCGTCCGCCGCGTCCTTGACCTTGTCCGCGGTGCCGTTGATCGAGTCCGAGGCCTGCTGCAGCGCGCGCACGCCCATCTCCTCGAACGGGTCCAGCAGCAACGCGAACGGCTGGCAGATGACGCCGTACGCGCTGTTGTCCATGGTGACCTGCTGTGCCGCGTCGACCACGGTCTTCATCCGGTCGGCGAAGCCCCGCACCTTGCCCTCGTGCGTCCCCAGTTCCTCACCGAGGACCTTGAAGCCTCCGTCTGGCATGACCCACTCCCCTTAGTCGCGTCGCAGGAAACTCTGATCGCCGAAGTCCTCGTCGTCGTCCGGCGGCGCGGGACGCCGGGGCGCGGCGGGCGGCTTGGGCGTGGGCGGCGGGGTGCGCGGCGCCGCGGGCGGCGGAGGCTCCTCGTCCGTTTCGTACAGCCGGCGCCGGGGCTCCTCGGGCAGCGAGGGCTCCGGGTCCTCCTCCGGCGCGTCCGGGAAGTTCCGCTCGGCGGTCTCCGCGATGTGCCGCGCCGCGTCGTCGTCACCCACGGTCTCGGCGAGGATCTCCCGCATCTTCTGCGGGTACTGCGACTGCGCCTTCTGGATCGCCTTCATGACGTTGGCGGCGATCTCGTCAGGACTCATCGAGCGGACACCGTCGGTCATCCTGATCGCGGTGGGCAAGCCGTTGTGACCCACCGTGACGCTGACCGCGCCGCCCGCCACCGTGCCGGTGAGCGTGATCTGCTCCACCTGCTCCTGCATCGCCTGGAAGCGCTGCGACTTCCCGACCGCGTCCCGCTCCCAGTCGTCGACCATGCGTTCGACGTCCGACAGATCAGCCACCTCGGCCCCTTCCTGCTCCCCGGTACTGACGGAAGTGACCTTCCCCCGGTTCCCCGCACCCGGGCAAGCCGCGCGTACCACGATCTGTATCGAGTCAGTGATCGAGACAGTGACCGACGCCCTAGTGCGCCACGCCTCACACGGGCCAGTTCGATCACAGGTCTGTTACCGAAGGGGTTAGCCTGGTAGGCGCATCACCCCGATTCAAGATCGAGACGGATAGAGGCGAGCCCAAGCCGTGTCCAGCAGCAGCCCTGCGTCACAATTCGGCCCCAACGAGTGGCTGGTCGAAGAGATGTACGACCAGTTCCTCGCAGACCCCTCCTCAGTCGATGCCGCCTGGCACGACTTCTTCGCGGATTTCAAGCCGACCCAGACGGCACAGGCGAAGGCCGACACGGCCCGCCAGACCGCCGACGCGCAGGCCGCGAGCACCACGAACGGGCAGCCCACTCCGCCAACGACCAAGGCCGTGCAGAACGCCGAATCCGCCGCCAAGCAGGCCGCCGCCCCGGCACCCGCCGCCGCCCCGAAGCCTGCGGCCAAGCCCGCCGCCAAGGCAGCGCCCGCGGCCAAGCCCGCCGCGAAGCCCGCGACGCAGGGCGAGCCCGAGTCGAAGCCGCTGCGCGGTGCCGCCGCCGCGATCGCGAAGAACATGGACGCCTCGCTGTCCGTGCCGACCGCGACCAGCGTGCGCGCCGTTCCGGCCAAGCTGATGGCCGACAACCGCATCGTCATCAACAACCACCTCAAGCGCACGCGCGGCGGGAAGATCTCGTTCACCCACCTCATCGGCTACGCGATGGTGCGGGCGCTGCGGGACTTCCCGAACATGAACCGGCACTACCAGCTGATCGACGGGAAGCCGTTCGCGGTCACGCCGGAGCACGTCAACTTCGGCCTCGCGATCGACATGAAGGGCAAGGACAACTCCCGCACCCTGGTCGTGGCCTCGATCAAGGGCTGCGAGGACATGACGTTCCTGCAGTTCTGGCAGGCCTACGAGGACATCGTCAAGAAGGCGCGCAACAACAAGCTGACCGCCGACGACTTCGCGGGCACCACGATCTCGCTGACCAACCCCGGCGGCATCGGCACCAACCACTCGGTGCCGCGCCTACAGGCCGGCCAGGGCGCGATCATCGGTGTCGGCGCCATGCAGTACCCCGCCGCGTTCGAGGGCACCAGCGAGAAGACGCTGGTCGACCTCGGTATCAGCAAGATCATGACGCTGACCTCGACCTACGACCACCGCATCATCCAGGGCGCGGAGTCCGGCGAGTTCCTCAAGCGCATCCACCAGCTGCTGCTCGGCGAGGACGGCTTCTACGACGACGTCTTCACCTCGCTGCGGCTGCCGTACGAGCCGATCCGCTGGGTCGCCGACATCCCGGACGGTCCGGTCGACAAGACCGCGCGGGTCATCGAGCTGATCGACGCGTTCCGCATCCGCGGTCACCTGATGGCCGACACCGACCCGCTGAACTACCGCCAGCGCAGCCACGCCGACCTCGACGTGCTCTCCCACGGCCTCACCCTGTGGGACCTGGACCGCGAGTTCCCGGTCGGCGGCTTCGCCGGGCAGGAGCGGATGAAGCTGCGCGACATCCTCGGCGTGCTGCGCAACTCGTACTGCCGCACCGTCGGCATCGAGTACACGCACATCCTCGACCCCGAGGAGCGGCGCTGGATCCAGGAACGCGTCGAGATCCCGCACGAGAAGCCGGACCCCGCGGTCCAGAAGTACGTGCTCTCGAAGCTCAACGCCGCCGAGGCGTTCGAGACGTTCCTGCAGACCAAGTACGTCGGCCAGAAGCGGTTCTCGCTCGAAGGCGGCGAGACCGCGATCCCGCTGCTCGACACGCTGCTGGACAAGGCCGCCGAGCACGAGCTCGACGAGGTCGTCATCGGCATGCCGCACCGCGGCCGGCTGAACGTGCTGGCCAACATCGTCGGCAAGCCGATCAGCCAGATCTTCCAGGAGTTCGAGGGCAACCTCGACCCGGGCCAGGCGCACGGCTCCGGTGACGTCAAGTACCACCTCGGCGCCGAGGGCAAGTACTTCCGGATGTTCGGCGACGGCGAGACCAAGGTGTCGCTGACCGCGAACCCGTCGCACCTGGAGACCGTCGACCCGGTGCTCGAGGGCATCGTCCGCGCCAAGCAGGACATCCTCGACAAGGGCGGCGAGGGCTACACCGTGCTGCCGGTGCTGATGCACGGCGACGCGGCCTTCGCGGGCCAGGGCGTCGTGGCCGAGACCCTGAACCTGGCGCTGCTGCGCGGCTACCGCACCGGCGGCACCGTGCACGTCATCGTCAACAACCAGGTCGGCTTCACCACCGCGCCGGAGCACTCGCGCTCCAGCCAGTACGCCACCGACGTCGCGAAGATGATCGGCTCGCCGATCTTCCACGTGAACGGCGACGACCCGGAGGCCGCGCACTGGGTCGCCAAGCTGGCGGTCGACTACCGGCAGGCGTTCCACAAGGACGTCGTCATCGACCTCATCTGCTACCGCCGCCGCGGGCACAACGAGGGCGACGACCCGTCGATGACGCAGCCGGCGATGTACGACATCATCGACACCAAGCGCTCGGTGCGGAAGACCTACACGGAATCGCTGATCGGCCGCGGCGACATCTCCGTCGAGGAAGCCGAGGCCGCGCTGCGCGACTTCTCCAGCCAGCTGGAGCACGTCTTCAACGAGGTCCGCGAGCTGGAGAAGCACCCGCCGAAGGCGAGCCCCTCGGTCGAGGACGAGCAGCAGGTGCCCGCGAAGGTGCCGACGGCGGTCAGCAAGGAGACCATCGAGCGCATCGGCGACGCGTTCGTCAACGTGCCCGAGGGCTTCACCCCGCACCCGCGCGTCAAGCCGGTCATGGAGCGGCGGCACAAGATGTCCCGCGAGGGCGACATCGACTGGGCCTTCGGCGAACTGCTCGCTTTCGGGTCACTGGCGCTGGAAGGCCGTCTCGTGCGGCTGTCCGGTCAGGACTCGCGGCGCGGCACCTTCACCCAGCGGCATTCGGTGTTCATCGACCGCAAGACGGGCAAGGAGTACGCCCCGCTGCAGAACCTGGCCGACGGCCAGGGCCGGGTGATGATCTACGACTCGGCGCTGTCGGAGTACGCGGCCGTCGGCTTCGAGTACGGCTACTCGGTGGCCAACTCCGAGGCGCTCGTGGCGTGGGAAGCGCAGTTCGGTGACTTCGTCAACGGCGCGCAGACCGTCATCGACGAGTACATCTCCTCGGGCGAGGCCAAGTGGGGCCAGCGCTCCGACGTCGTGCTGCTGCTGCCGCACGGCCACGAGGGCCAGGGCCCGGACCACACCTCCGGCCGCATCGAACGGTTCCTCTCGCTGTGCGCGGAGAACTCGATGACCGTCGCGGTGCCGTCGACCCCGGCGAACTACTTCCACCTGTTGCGCCGTCACGCCCTCGATGGCATCCAGCGGCCGCTGATCGTCTTCACCCCGAAGTCGATGCTGCGCAACAAGGCCGCGACGTCGGCGGTGACGGACTTCACCGACCAGTCGAAGTTCCTGTCGGTCATCGACGACACGGCCGCCGACCCCGGCAAGATCCGCAAGGTGCTGCTGACCTCCGGGAAGCTGTACTGGGAGCTCGTCGCGGAGCGCGCCAAGCGCGGTGCCGACGACGTCGCGATCGTGCGGATCGAGCAGTACTACCCGCTGCCCAAGAAGAAGCTCCTCGCCGCGGTCGAGCGCTACGCCGGCGCGAAGCTCATGTGGGTGCAGGAGGAGCCGGAGAACCAGGGCGCGTGGCCCTTCTTCGGGCTCAACCTGCCGCGGAAGTTCCCGGAGAAGTTCGCCGGCCTCGAGGTCGCGGCCCGTCGCCCGATGGCGGCGCCGTCGGCCGGGTCGTCGAAGGTGCACGAGGTCGAGCAGAAGGCGCTGATCGCCAAGGCGTTCAGCTGATCATCGCGTGAAGTGCCGTTAAGGCCACCTTACGGGCGTCGGACGCCCGTAAGGTGGCCTTAACGGCTTTACGGGGCTTTTCGAGCCTGGTAGGAAGTTGACCAAACGCGCCCGCGCCCGGTGATCTCCCTGCTATCCTCCGTTGCGTTTGGACCAGACGCTCGGGAGGGGCGGCATGGCGGACGACGGAAGCAACTTTCTGTCCGGACTGAGCTTTTTCGGGGACACGCAGAGCGTGGGCCCCTCCGGTGGCTTCCGCATGAGCACCTCCGAAATGGAAACACTGCTCAGCAAGGCTGAGAGCACCAAGAAGCTGATCCAGGATCAGATCGTCAAGGCTCAGCGGCTCGTCCAATGTGAGCCACCCGGCAAGGATATCTCCAGTGTGGGCTTCGCGAATACCGCGAACAATTCCGGGCGTTACTACGTCGGGCACCTGCGGATCCAGCTCAATCGCTACGGTGCTCTCATCGAAAAGCTCAACACGGCGCTCGGCAGGACGACGGCCACTGATCAGGCCAACGCGGACGCCGCCAAGGACGCTGGCAAGGAAGGCAAGTACTGATGCGGCCCGGATACCGTGCGATCGTCACCGTTCTTTCCGCAGCCGGGCTCGTGGTCGCGGGCTGTTCCGGTGGCACAGGGAAGAGCCCCGCGACGCAGAGTTCAGCGCCTCCGGCCAGCGATAGCAGCCCGGCCGCGCAGAATGGTGCGCCCAAGGTGCAGAACCCGCTCCCGGCGAAGGTGCTCGAGGGCAGTCCCTGCGACACCTCACTCAGCGCGGACGACGTCAAGGAGTTCATCGGCGCCCCCGACCCGGCCAAGCCGGACAACAGCGCCGCGCTGGGCGCGTCGTGCTCCTGGCACAACGCGGCCGGAAACGGCGCTTCCATCGACGTCGGCTATCAGACCAAGCTCAAGGGCGGCCTTGGCGCGGCGTACAGCAATGTCAAACCCGACGCGGTTCGATGGGTCGAACCCAGTCCCATCCAGGGATATCCTCTTGTCGGTTACCTGTCGGCGAACAGCAACGGCCTCGAAAAGTCCGAGTGTGTGCTCGTCGTGGGCATCTCCGACGACCTCACCTATTCCGTGGGCCTCTTCCTCAGCGACAGCGCCAAGAGGAAGAACATCGACCCCTGCACCGCGGGTCGGGACGTGGCCGACCGGGTGCTGACCCGCATCAAGACGAGGGCCTGAGCATGTGGCAGTGGCTGGAGGACCTCGCCTCGTCCGTGGTGGACGTGGCCAAATCCGAGGCACGCGTCCTCAACGATCTCGTCCACGGCGATTTCGGTGACATCTTGCGCGAACTCACCGGCGGCCACGGCCAGCTCACGAAACACGGTACCGGTGCCGGGGATCTCGTCGACCAGGTCCAGCGACAAGGCGATGGCGGGCGATCGCTCGAACTTGCCCGCCAGGTAGGCATCGAACAATCCGGTCAGCAGAACCAGATCGAGACCGAGAGCCGTCAGATGGCATCGGCCCTCGAATCGGCCTGGACCGGCAACGCGTCGGATGCGGCCCGGCAACACATCGTGCCGCTCTCCACCACCGCCGCCTCGGCGTCGGCGACGCTCACGAACAACTCCACCACCATCAGCGACCAGCTCAGTCAGTTCTCGCATCTCAAGTCCACCATGCACGCCGACGTCACCAACGACGCGCCCGAGCGGGACTTCTGGGACAAGGCGACGCCGTGGAACACCAGCACCGAGGACAAGATCAACGAGCGCAACAAGAAGGTCCTGGAGAACAAGGCCCTCTACGAGCAGTACACACAGCAGACGAACACCGTCAACCAGCCCAATATGAAGATCGACTACGGGCAGCTCGGCGACGAGCAAGGCGGCGGCGATTTCAAGGTCGACGACTCCAAGAAACCGCCGGAGAAGCCTCCGGTCAAGGGATTCGGCGGCGAGGACGAGCACAAGCGCGTCCCTGGCCCCGGTGACTTCCGCAAGGAAGGCTTCGTGCCGCCGCAACCGCGTCCCCCGCTGCCACCGCCGGATTTCCGGCCCGGCACCGTGCCCGGTCCGAACGACCACACGAGCACGTCGTCGTACGTGCCGCCGTCGACGTCGTCGTACCAGCCGCTGAACATCCCGTCGTACCAGCAGGGCAGCATCGCCGACCGGCTCAGCTCCGGCGGCGGCCAGAACTCCTTCGGCCTCGGCGGTTTCGGGCCCACCGGTGGCGGTGGGAGCAGCAGCGGCGCCGGGCTCGACGGCGTGGGCAAGGGCAACAGCGGGCGCGTGAGCGGCAGCATCGGCTCCGAACCCGGCGCGGGCAAGGGCACCGGCGCGGCCGAGCCGAGTTCCCGTGGCGGCGCGAACGCCGCGAGCGCGGCCGGGCGCGGTGGCCCCGGCGGCGCATCGGGCAAGCAGGGCATGAGCGGTATGGGTGGCGCCGGCCAGGGCGGCAAGGGCAAGGGCGGCGAGGACAAGGAACACAAGCGCGCGTCCTATCTGCAGGAGCAGGACGCGGACAAGATCTTCGGTGGCACCGAAGAGAAACCGGTCCCGCCGACCATCGGCGCCTGAGCGGCAGTTCGCAGGGGGGAACGACCATGCATCGCGGCACGGTGTTGCTGCCCAAGTCCGCCTTCATCACGGCGTGGCGCTGGGAGGGCTACGGGGATCCGCCCGCCGTCATCGGCATCGACGAGCAGTGGCTGCCCGAACAGACCCGGGCGAAGTACGACAACGAGGTGCTCGGCATCCTCACCGGGCTCGGCGTCGCCGAGGGCGGCACGCTCACCCGCGAGTTCCGTGACACCCTCGCCGTGCTCGCCACCGGCTCGCTCCGGTTCACCGCGTGGTGCGGCGACGTGCGGAACGACGAAACCGGCGGAATCCTCGTGTCGGTCAAGGGCAACGAGGCCGTCCGGGTGCTGCGCATGGAAACGCTCGTCCGCATCGACCCCGTCGACGCGGGGCGGGCCGCCGCCGCGGTGGTCGACGTGCTGCCGGACGTCGGCCCCGCGCGGCTCGAAACGGTCGCCGTCCCCAAGGCCAAGTACCGCCCGGACCAGAGCATCTCGGCGGCGTTCGACTTCAACGACCCGACCAGCGAGGAGCCGGATGACCCGACGGCGCGGCCGCGGGCGCTGATGGCGGGGCGGCGTTCGGGAATCCACCAGCTCTACGTCGGGAACGGTTCCGGCCGCCGCAGTACCCCGGTCACCGTGGTCGACGTCGTGGGCGAAGGGCGGGTCATCGCGCTCGTCTCCGAGGACCTGGGCGACGAGCCGATGCTCACGTTCCTCGCCGGCAGCCGCGCGGCGCTCATCGACGTCCTGGAGACCACGAGCGCGGCCTTCGCCTGATTCACCCGGCTCGGGCCGAAAAGGGCTCAACGGCACCGTGTCCGGGTACGATTCCGTCCGGACCAGACAGTGCACTGTGGACGAATCGCACAGCGGAAAGGCCCGGGGGCGCACGATGACCACACCACCACAACCCGTTCCGTGCGGGCGTTGCGGACAACCGGTGCTCCCGGATCCGCACGCCCATGGCGCGTGGGTCGATCAGTGGAACGGCCGGTTCTGCGGCGGGAACCCGCAGTTCCCGCACCTCGCGGCACAGCAGCCACCGCCGCCGGGTGGCGGAAGCAAGAAACCGTGGATCATCGGCGGCTCGATCCTCGGTGTCGTGCTGGTGATCGGGCTCGTCGTGGTCCTGGTCGTGACACTGACCGGGAAATCCGGTGACACAGCTGCCCTCGCGAGCCAGACACCGCCGCCGTCCGCTCCGGCGTCGAGCAGCGCGCCACCCACCGACCCGAACGCGCCGGTGCCCTGCGATCCGGAGAGCAGGGTCAGCCGCTCCTGCTTCCCGCCGAAGGTGACCGGTCAGGCGTTCCTCGACCGCATCGCGCAGAAGCAGAAATGGCCGTGCTTCAAGAAAGGCGAGAAGGACGGGGCCGGCGACACCGTCCGCGATCTCGGCGTCTGCAAGGCGGCCAACGATGTCGAACAGCCGTACCTCATGTCGGCCAGCATCGGTTACGACACCCACACCCACGAACTTCAGGGGACGATGAACGAGGTCCTCCTGGTCGCGAGCACCACGGCCCGGCCATGGAAGAACGAGAAGACCGACGTCGGCAAGACGAAGGACGTCGCGATCAACGTGATGGGCATCGCGGTGGCGAACCTGTGGCCGGACGACAAGGCGTTGCAGGACGAGACGAAACAGGCGTTCGCGAAGATCGAGGAGCAGTGCGCCGGGGGCGGGCGCACCAGCGTGGACGGGCCGAAGGCCACGCTGCACAACGGTTTCGAGGTCAGCTGCTCGTCGATCGACACGATCGGGGTCAACGACCCGCGCGGCGCGACCTCCACAATCGTCCAGACCATGCGGATCGAAGCCCCGCTCCGCGCTCCCCAGCCTTCCCGGTAAGAGGCCCGTGGGGGCCTCCTTGAAGGACTCTGGATCCTTCGAGGAGGCCCCCACGGACCGTCGTTCAGCTCAGCGCGTCAGGCGCCGGTGTAGAGCAGGACGTTCGGGGAGCCGGTCCCCGGGTTCGTGACCTTGTCCTTGGTGCCGCCGTTCACCAGGGCGTCCCGCACCTGCTGCGGCGTCGCCGAGGTGTTCTTCTCCAGGTACAGCGCGGCCGCGCCGACCACGTGCGGGGTCGCCATCGACGTCCCGCTGATGGTCTTGCTGGCGCTGGTGCCACCGATCCACGCCGACGTGATGTCGGTGCCCGGCGCGAAGATGTCGAGGCACTTGCCGTAGTTGGAGTAGGTGGCACGCGAATCGTTGTTGGCCGTCGCGCCCACGGTGATCGCCTCCGGCGTACGGGCGGGCGAGTTCTGGCAGGCGTCACCGTTGTTGTTGCCCCCGGCGATGCCGTAGGTGACCCCGGCGGCGATCGACTTCTTCACCGCGGCGTCGAGCGCGTCCGAAACGCCGCCACCGAGGCTCATGTTCGCCACCGCGGGCTTCTTGGCGTTCTGGGTGACCCAGTCGATCCCGGCGGTGACCGCCTCGAGAGTGCCCGAGCCCTGGCAGTCGAGAACACGGACGCCGACCAGCTTGACGTCCTTGGCCAGGCCGTAGGTCTTGCCGCCGATGGTGCCGGAGACGTGCGTGCCGTGGCCGTTGCAGTCGGTCGCGTCGTTGTCGTTGTCCACGAAGTCGTGGCCGGAGGTCGCCCGCCCGCCGAAGTCGGCGTGCTGCGTGTAGATCCCGGTGTCGATCACGTACGCCGTGACGCCCGAACCCGTCGCGGCATAGCTGTACTTCTTGTCCAGCGGCAGGTCCTTCTGGTCGACCCGGTCCTGGCCCCACGACGGCGGGTTCGCCTGGTCCGTCGCGACGTGCACGACCTTGTTCTGCTCGACGAACGCGACGTCGGGGTCGGCGGCGATCCGCTTCGCCTGCGTCTCGCTCATCCGCCCGGAGAACCCGTGCAGCGTCGAGAACGTCTTCGCGATCGCCCCGCCGTGCCGGTTGGTGACCTGCTGCGCCACGCTGTCGAGGGAAAGCCCGTCCTTCAGCACGACGATGTAGCTGTCCTGCACCGCGTTGGCGCTCCCGGCGCCCCGAACCGTCCCCTCCTTCGCCGACGCGACGGCATTTCCGCCGAGAACGGTAACGACCGCCACGGCGGCAGCGACTCCTACGACAGGGAGTCGCCTACCCATTTTTCCAAGGGATTTCCGCAAGATCCGTTCCTCCTAGGCATGAGTGACCGGACGATCCCCGCGGACCGCCGATCTCTAGGGGTGACAAAGGCGCCGAATGTGCTGCTCGTTCACAGGGAACGTAGCGCCGGGATCAGGACACGGCGCGCTGACCGAAAAGAACGATCTTCGCCTGTCCTTTTCGGACTTTTCGGGCACTACGCCACCTGCGCGCCGGATTTACGGCAAAGGAAGGTGGTCCTTGCGACGGTAGGAGTAGTGGCGTTTGCCGGAAACTAACCCACTACAGCACTCAATACGTTGGGTGACCGTTTCCGGCTCTCGACGCTCACTCGAATGGCGGACTACCAAAGTCGCGGAGATCGTTAGCCGAGGAAACGGTCACCCTGCGTCTCAGGGATAACCCGCGTGCGGCTCGGCTAAACCTTCTTCAGACCGTTGCGTGCCAGGAATTCGTCGGCGATGTCCAGCGGGTTGCGCTTCTCCTCGGTGAACTGGACGTTCAGCTCGGTCAGCTGCTCGGTGGTCAGTGCCGCGGACACCCGGTTCAGCGCTTCCGTCTCCGCCGGTGAGAGCGTCCCCTTGGCCACCAGCGGCACGATGTTCTGCGCGGGGAACATGTTCTTGTCGTCGACGAGCGGGACGAACCCGTTGGCCGCGATCGTCGACGACGTGCTGAACAGGTCCGCCACCTGCACCTCGCCCGATTTGAGCGCGGCCACGGTGACCGGGCCGCCGGTGTCGGTCGTGCGGATCTCCTTGAACTCACAGCCGTAGAGCTGCTTGATCCGGTCCTTCCACCGGCTGCTCCACTGGCCCGGGCCACCGAGCACCAGATCCTTGCAGCGCGGCCCGAGGTCGGAGAACGTCCGCACGCCCGAATCGGCCAGCTGCTTCCCGACGACGAGCAGGTCCTTGTCCTCGGCGGGCGCCTGCGCCAGCACCTCGAACCCGGCCGGGATCTTCTGCCGCAACGCGGCGTAGACGTCCTGGGACGTCGTGGCCGTGGTGTTCTTGTCGAAGTACCGCAGCAGGTTCCCGCTGTAGTCCGGCACCACCGACAACGACTTGTCCTGCAAGGCCTTCACCACGACCTCGCGGCTGCCGACCGGCGGGTGCACGGTGACGTTCTTCGCGCCCGCGTTGCGCAGCGCGCCCGCGTAGATCTGCGCGAGCAGCAGGCTCTCCCCCACGTCGGAGGCGCCGATGACGATGTCCCCGCTGCTGCCGCCCTCAGCACCGCCGGCGAGTGGGTTTCCGCACGCCGTGGCGAGCAGGGCGACTCCGGAGAGCAGGGCGACGAGTACACGCTTCACGCGACACCTCCCGCGGCGGCGGCCTTCCCGGACGCCGCGCCCGCCGCGAGCCGGACTCCCCTGGGCACCAGCGCCCGTTGCACGGCGGCCAGTACGACGTCCAGCACGATCGCCAGCAACGCGGTCAGGATCGCGCCCGCGACGACCTCGGTGTAGTCCAAAATGGCCAGTCCGTCGAGCAGGAACCGGCCGAGCCCGCCGAGCCCGACGTACGCGGCCACCGCGGCCGTCGCGACCAATTGCAACACGGCGTTGCGGATTCCGCCTAGTACCAAGGGAAGCGCGATCGGAAGCTCCACCTTCCACAAGGTCTGCTGTCCGGTCATCCCGATACCCTCGGCCGCGTCGACGACGTCGTGTTCGGCCGCCTGGATTCCCGCGTACGTTCCCGCGAGCACCGGCGGCACGGCGAGCACGACGAGCCCGATCACCGTCGCCGTCGTGCTTTCGGTGAACAGCAGGAACAGAAACGTCACCAGGCCCAGCGTCGGCAGCGCGCGGATCGCGTTGCCCGCGCTGACCAGCACGACGGCGCCGCGCCCGGTGTGCCCGACGAACAGTCCCAACGGGACGGCGATGACGAGCGCGATCACCAGTGCCAGCCCGATGTAGGACAGGTGCTGGGCGAGCCGGTGGCCGATGCCGTCCGGCCCCTGCCAGTGCGCGGGATCGCCGAACCAGGAGAAAAGATCGGAAATCATGCCGCGGCCCCTTCCAGCACAGGGGCCGCCTTGCTCGCCCGTTCCCACGGCGTGAGGACATTGCGCAGCAACACCAGCAACAGGTCGACCACCAGCGCGAGCAGCAGCGTGAGCACGATGCCGACCACGATCGGCGAGAAGTACTCCCGCTGGAAGCCGTCGGTGAACAGCACCCCGAGACCGCCGGTGCCGATCAGCGCGCCGACGCTGACCAGGCTGATGTTGCTCACCGACGCGACCCGCACCCCCGCCGCCAGCACCGGGATCGACAGCGGCAGCTCGACGCCGAGGAAGCGGCGTGGCGCGCGGTAGCCGATGGCGGTGGCCGCGGCGATGACGTGCGGCGGCACCGCGTCGAGCGCGTCGAGCACCGGACGCACCAGCAGCGCCGCGGTGTAGATCGTGAGCGCGACGATCACGTTGACACTGTTCAGGATCCGGGTGCCGATCAGGCCGGGGATCACCACGAACAACGCCAGCGACGGGATCGTGTAGAGCAAATTGGACAGTACAAGAAGGACACTGCGGACCCGCTGGTAACGGTGCCCGAGCCAGCCGGCCGCGATCGCCACCACGATGCCGAGCACCAGCGGCACCAGGGACAGGTAGATGTGGTCGAGCAGATCACCGAGCAGTTGCGCGCGGTTGTTGGCACTGCCCAGATAACGGCCGAGCTCCGCGAAGAAGCCGCCCATCACGCCCCCTGCGGCGACGCTTCGATCACTTCGAGCACCTGCCGCGCCACGACCGCCCCGATGACCCGGTGCTCGTCGTCGACGACCACGCCGAGACTGGCGGGCGAGGACAGCGCGGCGTCCAGCGCGCCCCGGATCGGCGTGCCCTGGACGTACAGCGAGCCGCCCGCGACCAGATCCGCCTCGGTCAACTCACCGTCCACAGTGGAATTCGGCGGCAGCCAGCCGCGCGGTTGCTTGTCGGTGTTGACCGCGAGCAGCCAGCCGCTGCTCGGGCCGGTCAGCGTGCTGCCGAGCGCGATCTGCGGGATCTCCTGGACTTCGACGCCGGTCGATGGCAGGAACGAAAGCCCGCGGTAGCCGCGGTCACGGCCCACGAAGGACGCCACGAAGTCGTCCACCGGATGCCGCAGCACCTCGGCGGGCGTGCCGTACTGGGCCAGCTTCCCGCCGACCCGCATGACGGCGACCTTGTCGCCGAGCCGCACCGCCTCGTCGATGTCGTGGGTGACGAACACGATCGTCTTGCCCAGCTGGGACTGCAGCCGCAGCAGCTCGTCCTGCAGGCCCTCCCGGACCACCGGGTCGACCGCGGAGAACGGCTCGTCCATCAGCAGCACCGGCGAGTCGGCGGCGAGCGCCCTGGCCACCCCGACGCGCTGCTGCTGACCGCCGGACAACTGCGCGGGATATCGCTTGCCGAGTTCGGCGGGCAGGCCGACGGTCTCCAGCAGTTCGACGGCGCGGTCGCGGGCCTTGCGCTTGTCCCAGCCCGCCAGCAACGGCACGGTGGCGATGTTGTCCAGCACCGTCCTATGTGGAAAGAGACCGGCATGCTGGATGACGTAGCCGATACCGCGGCGCAACAGCGCCGGATCCCCCTCGGAGACGTCCTTGCCGTCCAGCAGCACGGTGCCCGCCGTCGGCTCGACCATGCGGTTGATCATCCGCAGCGACGTCGTCTTGCCGCAGCCGGACGGGCCGACGAACACGGTGATCGTGCCGTCCTCGACGGTCAGGTTCAGTGTGTCGACGGCGACCGTCCCGTCCGGATACCGCTTGGTCACGTCGCGGAATTGGATTGTCACACGTCACTCCCCACATCCGGTAACCACCGACGGTAGCCGAGATCAAGGACTTCGGCACGGCGTTCCATCCACTGATGCGGCGAACGGACTACTAGAGTGGCGTCCCGTGAGCGCACTCGACGACGTCCTCGCCGCACACGGCGTCGGCGTCCGCCCGCTGTACCAGGTGATCGCCCTGCTCCGCACCGGCCACCACGATCTCGGCGAACTCGTCCGGCTCACCACCGCGCCCCGCCGCAGCGTCGAGGACGTGCTGACCGCGCTCGGCGACGATCTCGAAAGGACGGAGTCCGGCGTCCGGATCGCCCCGCACGCCGCGGAGTCGTACGCGCGCTACGCCCTTCCGGCGTCCACCGATCCCCTCGCGCCCGAACACGCCGAGCTGCTCGCGACGATCACCGGCTACGTCGAACGCGTTCCGCCCCCGCTCGCCGCGCTCGACCACGTCCAGGCGACCCCGGACACGGTGCTGCGCCGGGCGTTGTGGCTGAACGCACGCTACGACCTCGCCACCGCGCGGCTGCTGTTCCTCGGCGACCACGACCTGACGTCGCTGGCGGTCCGCGCGGTGTGCCCGGCCGCCGAGCTGACCGTGGTGGACCTCGACGAGCGCGTCCTGTCCTATGTGGACGAACTGAGTGAGCGGACGATCGGCACCGTGCACGCCGATCTGCGGGTGGGGCTGCCGCCCGCGGTCTCCGGCCGGGCCGATCTGGTGTTCAGCGACCCGCCGTACACCCCGGACGGCATGGGCCTGTTCGCGGCGCGGGGCGTGCAGGCGCTGCGGGAACCGAGCGAGGGCAGGCTGTTGTTCGCCTACGGGTACAGCCCGCGGCATCCGGCACTGGGCGCGCAGGTGCAGCGGTCGCTGGCGACGCTGGGGCTGACGTTCGAGGCCATCCTGCCGGACTTCAACCGCTACTTCGGCGCGCAGGCCATCGGCAGCGCCGCGGACCTCTACGTCTGCCAGCCGACCGCCAAGGCGAAGAAGAACCGTGGTGGCAAAGGAAAGTCCGCGATCTACACGCACGGCCCGCAGTCGGTGGAGTCGGCCGGGACGAAACCCGCGCTGCTCGAAGCCCTGCGGGAAATCGCGACGGAAGGCGGGCTCTCGCTGGAATCGCGGCCGGTGGACTGGTCGGCGTCGGGGCCGGAGGGCGACGCGGTGGCGATGGATCTCTCCGCCGATCCCGGGCCGTGGCTGCTGCGGACGCTGCTGGGCACGAACGCGCGACGGCTCGCGCTGCTGCTCCCCAACGCGCACCCCGACCTCGGCGACGAGGCGTCCCAGAAGGCGTTGACGGCGTTGACCGCGGCGAAGTACCGGCTCCGCTTCCTGCGCAGCACCCCGGACAACAAGCACGCGATCGTGGTCGCGGACGCCGTCGAGCATCCCGACGAAATCCTCACGCGGGCGCACGCGCGGCTGGCGAACGTCGCCCTCGACGTCCCGGACGACCTGCGCGACCTCCGCCTCGTCGACGTCCCCCGCCACCGCCTCGCCACCCTGCTGGGGGGGGTGGGGGGGGGGGGGTGGGGGGAGTGCTAGCGGTGGGGACAGAACAACACACTCTCGCCGCGCTGCAGAGAGACGCTCTGGCGGGCT
>NZ_JBHYIK010000094.1:16419-29697 GCF_042739735.1 Amycolatopsis sp. NPDC059027
GCACCCCCCCCCCCCCCGCAGCCGCCCCCCCCCCCCCCCCCCACTCCCCCGCGGTGTGGTTGTCTGGTTTATACACTCCAAACACGCCTCTCACCCCCCCCCTTCAGCTCACGCGAGGATCAGCCGGTGACGCCGTCGGCTTCGGCGGCCTTCGCCACCGCGGCGGCGACCTCGATCGCCACCCGCGGGTCGAGCGCGCTCGGCACGATGCGGTCCGGGCCGAGGTCGTCCTGCGCGACGGCCACGATCGCGTCGGCCGCGGCGAGCTTCATGTTCTCCGTGATGGCCCGCGCACCGGCGTCGAGCGCGCCGCGGAAGACGCCGGGGAACGCCAGGACGTTGTTGATCTGGTTCGGGAAGTCGCTGCGCCCGGTGGCCACGATCGAGGCGTAGCGCGCCGCGACCTCGGGATGGACCTCCGGGTCCGGGTTGGACAGCGCGAACACGATCGCGTCGTCGGCCATGCGGCCCAGCAGCGTCTCGTCGATGGTCGCGCCGGAGAGCCCGACGAACACATCGGCGCCTTCGAGCGCCTCGGCCAGCCCGCCGGTCAGCCCCGCGGCGTTGGTGGTGCGCGCCAGCTCGGTCTTCACCGGGTTCAGCCCGTCCCGGCCGGCGTGGATGATGCCGCGCGAGTCCAGCACAGTGACGTCGGCGACACCCGCCGCCTGCAGGATCTTCGTGCAGGCCACGCCGGCGGCGCCCGCACCGGAGATGACGACACGCTCCGCGGCGATGTCGCGGCCGAGGACCAGGTTCGCCCCGCGCAGCGCGGCCAGCGTCACGATCGCGGTGCCGTGCTGGTCGTCGTGCATGACCGGGCAGTCCAGCGCCTGCTTGAGCTTGTCCTCCAGCTCGAAGCAGCGCGGCGCGGAGATGTCCTCGAGGTTCACCGCGCCGTAGGAGGGCCGCAGCCGGACGAGCGTCTCGACGATCTCGTCGACGTCGGTGGTGTCCAGCACCAGCGGTATCGAGTCGAGCCCGCCGAACGTCTTGAAGAGGACCGACTTGCCCTCCATGACCGGCAGCGAGGCGCTCGCGCCGATGTCGCCGAGGCCGAGGACCGCCGTCCCGTCACTCACCACCACGACGAGCCGGTCCGCCCAGGTGTACCGCTTGGCCTTGGCGGCGTCCTCGGCGATCGCGCGGCTCACCTTCGCCACGCCCGGGGTGTACGCGATGGCGAGATCGCGCGGGTCGGAGATCGGCCGGGTGGCCGCCACGGCGAGCTTGCCGCCCTCGTGCCGGTCGAAGATCTCCTCGTCGGTCACCGGTGCCGGGGTCACGTCGGCGCGGGACTGGTCGTCCATCGTGGTTCCTGTCGTCGGTTCGGTCATCCCTTCAGCAGGGACCACGGAACTCGCGGTTCGAAAGTGTGTCACTTGATTTCTCCTGGGACTGCGAGCGGGGGACCACAAGGGCCTGGCGAAGGCGCACCAAAGCACCCATGGGACTTGTCCTCCGGCACGGCAGCCCAGCGCGGTAGCGCCGGCCTGTCGCCGGGCGTCGCATCGGCCATCGGCGCCGTGGGTTGGGCGATGACCGCGGACGCGGCGGTCCGACCATTGTGACAGGAGCCCGGCCGCGCCCGACCCCGAGGTGCGGTTCATGTCACAGCGCGATCTTCCTTCTTTCCCAAGACGTCCGTCCGGTTTTCAAGAGCCCGGATAAGGTGGAGGAATGGATTTCCGGCGGTTGCGCGTCCTCGACGCCTACGAATTCACCCCCCGCGTATTCCCCGACGACCGCGGATTGTTCAGCGCGCCGTTCCAGGCGGAAGCGCTGCGGGAGACGGTCGGACATCCCCTGCGGCTGGCCCAGACGAACCACAGCGTTTCGCGGCGCGGTGTGATCCGCGGCATCCACTTCGCCGACACGCCACCCGGACAGGCGAAGTACGTGTACTGCCCGCGCGGCTCGATGCTCGACGTCGTCGTCGACCTGCGGGTCGGCTCGCCCACATTCGGGCAGTGGGACACCGCGCTGCTGGACGGCACCGATTTCCGCGCGATGTACATCGCCGAGGGGCTCGGGCACGCGTTCGTCGCGCTCGAAGACGACACGGTCATGAGCTACCTGTGCTCGGAGCCGTACAACCCGTCGGGCGAACACGGCGTTAACCCGCTCGACCCCGAGCTCGACCTGCCGTGGCCCGCGGACCTGACCCCGATCCTGTCCGAAAAGGACCGAACCGCCCCGACTGTCGCGGAAGCGCGCGAGCAGGGCCTCCTCCCGGCGTACGAAGACTGCGTCGCCTACTACGAGAAGCTGCGCTCTCTCCCCTCGTGACGCCCCGCGAGGCCGCCGACGCAGGAACTGTCGGCGTTCTCGCGCTCAGCTGAGCACGTCCTCCGCGAGTACGCGCTCGACGTTGCGTTCGGCCAGCGCGGTGATCGTCACGAACGGGTTCACGCCGGTGCTGCCCGGGATGAGCGAACCGTCGACGACGTACAGGTTCCGGTAGCCCTTGACCCGGCCGTAGTTGTCCGTCGCCTTGCCCAGCACCAGTCCGCCCAGCGGGTGATAGGTGAACCGGTTCTCGAACGGCCTGGTGTCGCCGAAGAGGTCGTGGCGGTAGATCGTGGTGTTGGCGCGGTTGATCCGGTCGAACAGCGCCTTCGCCGCGTCGATCGAGGCCTGGCCCTGGCCGGCCGCCCAGTGCAGCCGCGCGGAGTCGGTGGCCGCGTCGTAGCTGAAGTGGCCGCGTTCCGGGTTCTTCGTGATCGCGAGGTAGAGGCTGACCCAGTTCTCGAGCCCGGCGGGCATCGGCGCGATCTCGGCGAAGACGGGGTGCACGGGATCGTGCCAGTTGTCGATGCCCAGCGCGGGCATGCAGGACTGCGTGCTGCCGGTGACGTCCCAGAGGTGGTTGGCGCGGCCGAGCATGACGTTGCCGTTGGTGCCCCACCCCTGCCCGATCTGGTCGTTCAGCGCGGGCAGCCGTCCGGTGTCGCGGGCCCGCAGCAGCAGTTCGGTGGACCCGAGGCTGCCCGCGCCGAGGAACAGGAACCGCGTGGTGACGTGCTTGGTCGCGAGCACCGTGCCCTCGGCGTCGAGTTCGCGCACGACCAGCGTGTACCGGCCGTCCGGCTGCGGGAGGATCTCGCGGACCTGGTGCAGCGACTGGACGGTGACGTGCCCGGTGCCGAGCGCGGCGGCGAGGTACGACTTGTCGAGGGAGCGCTTTCCGTGGTTGTTGCCGTAGATGACCTCGGACGCGAGCGCGGAGCGCGGGACCTGCCCGGCTTCTTCCCGTTGCAGATAGCCGAAGTCGTAGACGCTGGGCACGAACGTCGTGGTGAAGCCCGCCCGCCGCGCGGCTTTCCGGGAAACCCTGGCGTACCGGTAGGACTTGCACGTCTCGAACCAGCCGGGATCCACGTGGTTGGTGCCCAGCCCCGCGTTCGCCCGGGGGAAGTACACGCGGTACATCTCGTCCGCGTCGACCTCGGGCAGGATTTCGGTGAAATAGTCCCGTTTCGGCGTCACCGCCATCGCGCCGTTGACGAGCGAACCGCCGCCGACACCGCGTCCGACGTAGACGGACATGTCGCCGAAACTCACCCGGTCGAGCACGCCCGCGTACGACTTGATGTCGCGGTTCACGACGTCGAGCCAGAGGAACGAGGCGAGCGGCGCCTGGGTGCGCCGGGTGAACCACATCGAGCGCTCGTCCGGTTTCAGCATGTCGCAGAACGTCTTCCCGTCCGCGCCCGCGCTGTTCCAGAGCTTGCCCATCTCCAGCACCAGCGTGCCGACGCCCGCGGCGCCGAGGCGCAGCGCGGTGACCGCCGCGCCGTAGCCGCTGCCGATCACTACGGCGGGCACCTCCTCGGGCAGAGCGGCGCTTTCCGCGCGGGCGGTCCTGGCCGAAACGGTCGTGACACCGAGCGCGGCGGCGGTGTTGAGCGCGGTGAGGCCGAGAAAGCGACGGCGATTCAAGACAGACATGCCCGCGATCGTCGCACCAAGTTGGTAAACGGTGTTTAGTAGCGGCGGTTTTTTCCGGGTTTCCCCTGGGTGATTCACCCGATGTGGTGTGGTACAGGACACAGCAGGCTGGCATCATGACGTTGTTCACGCTGGCCGCCGCGGGTTTCACCGCGGCCACCCTGGCTCTGGGTCCGGCACCTGCCGGGAACGCGCCGGACCCGGTGCCCACGTTCGACTTCCGCGACTGCCCGGCACCACCCGCGAACGCCGACCCCGGCACGTGGCGGTGCGAGGCCTTCGTCTCCCAGGGGACGCTGACCATCCGGGACCGCGAGATCCCGCTCGGCGAACTGCGGATGACCTTCGCCGAAGGACGGGTGAACGGACAATACGCGCAAATCTTCGGCGCGCTGCGCCATTCTCCCGCGCGCGTTCCCGGGGTGTTCGGCACGACGATCCGGCTGCGCTATGGCGGACATTCCGATTTCCGGACCGTCGGGAACCGGCGCGGCGAACTCGACCTCTTCGCGGAACTGCGGCATCCGCTGCTACCGGGGGAATGCACGCTCGGAAGTCCGCCGAAACCGCTGCGTTCGGTGGTGTACGACGATCCCGCCGTACCACGGAAAGTGATCTCGAAAGACCCGCCGACCTACTATTTCGGCGTCGTCGACCAAGCACTCGCACTGCCCGCGACACAGCACTGCGGACCGCTCGGCGCTCTCGTCGACCGCCGCCTCGGCCTGCCGTCGCCCGCCGGGAACAACGTGTTCAAGCAGACGACGTACGTGCAGTACAAACCGCTCTAGGACTTCTTCTTCGGCGTGACCCAAATGGTGATCGTCGCCGTCACGACCGGTTTCCCGTTCGTGTCGGTGATGGTCACCGGCACGGGCAGCTCGAAGCCGTCCTCGCCGAATTCGGGCACTTCCGGGAGTTGGGCTACCGCGCGCAGGCTCGTCTCCGCCTTGGCGACGTAGGAGACGGTC
The DNA here is from genome assembly GCF_042739735.1 of Amycolatopsis sp. NPDC059027. Taxonomy (NCBI): domain Bacteria; kingdom Bacillati; phylum Actinomycetota; class Actinomycetes; order Pseudonocardiales; family Pseudonocardiaceae; genus Amycolatopsis; species Amycolatopsis sp. NPDC059027. The sequence goes on from NZ_JBHYIK010000094.1 coordinate 21,342, forward strand.
ATACCCTTCGGCAGCCAGCGGTGCGTGCCAGGGACGGTGGCCTCGGCGAGCATGCCCATGGCGATCTCCGCGAGGTTGCACGCGGCGATCGCGTGGAACGTGCTGATGTGGTTGTAAACACCCCACCACTTCGGCGCGGTCACCTCGCAGTACGCGGGGCGCAGCTCGCGCACCGAGGGCAGCACCGTGCGGAAGTAGGGAACACGCAGGCACATCGCCGCGGAGAACAGCTGCTTCCCGCCGGGTTTCGCGGCCAGCTTGCGCCACAGCGCGAATGTCGGGCTGTCTGCCATATCCGTCTCCCTCACGAAGTTACTCACGGGTAGCTAAGCAGACGCGGGACCCGCTTCGCAAACGGGCCGTATATTCGGCCGCGTGGCTCATCGGCTCTTTCTTCTCAGGCATGGCCAGACCGAATGGTCGGTCAACGGCAGGCACACCGGACGCACCGACATCCCGCTGACCTCGGCGGGCGAAGGCCAGGCACGCGCGGCGGGCGGCACCCTGCGCACCCTGGTCGGCGGTCCCGCGCTCGTGCTGTCCAGCCCGCGCACCCGCGCCCAGCGCACGGCCGAACTGGCCGGGCTGCGCGTGGACGAGGTGACCGAGGACCTCGCCGAATGGGACTACGGCGACTACGAAGGCGTCACCACCCCGACGATCCGGGAGACCTTTCCGGGGTGGACGGTCTGGACGCATCCGATTCCCGGCGGCGAAAGCGCCGAGGACGTCCAGGCGCGGGCGGACAAACTGCTCGACCGGGCCCGGCGCGAGGTCGAGCGCGGCGACGTCATCCTGGTGGGACACGGGCATTTCAGCCGGGTGCTGGTGGCACGCTGGCTCGGCCTGCCGTCCACTTCGGGCGTCCACTTCGGACTCGACCCGGCCGGGATCGCGGTGCTCGGCGACGAACGCGGCGAACCGCAGATCGAACACCTCAACCTGCTGCCGCTGCTGGAGGCCTGAATGCCCGACGACCGCATCCGCCGCGTCCGCGAGGAAGACGTCGACGCCGTCGTCGAACTGGTCTACGACCTCGCGGAGTACGAACGCGCCCGCGACGAATGCCACCTGACCGCCGACCAGCTGCGGACGGCACTGTTCGGCGAGTCCCCCGCCCTGTTCGGCCACGTCGCCGTGGTCGACGGCGAGGTCGTCGGATTCATGCTGTGGTTCCTGAACTTCTCGACCTGGCGCGGGGTGCACGGGATCTACCTGGAGGACCTGTACGTCCGGCCGTCGCAGCGGGGCACCGGGCTCGGCAAGGCGATGCTCGCGACGCTGGCCGCCGAATGCGTCGCGCGCGGCTACGCCCGGCTGGAGTGGTGGGTGCTGAACTGGAACCCAGCGACGGAGTTCTACAAGTCGCTCGGCGCGGTCCCGATGGACGAATGGACCGTGAACCGCCTCACCGACGACTCACTTCGCGCGCTCGCCACCGAAGCCTGACGCGGCTGTGCCGCCCGGCGGACGAGCGCCCCAATGTGGCGTTGGGTGCGCTCAACGCACCGAACGGCCACATTGGGGCGCATGAGCCACCCGAGAACGGGAGCGAGGGACCTTTACTACCGCCGGAGCGAAGCAAGGGACCTTTGCTAACACCCTTGAGCAAGCCAACGATTAGCGCGTTAAGCAACGCTAGCAAAGGTCCCTTGCTCTCCCGCGCGGAGAAAACCGCTGGTCAGCCCTGATCCTGCTCGCGGCGCTCGCGTTCGGCGCGGCGGCCCGCGAGGCCGCCACGCTCCGCGGCGTCCTCCTCGCTCTCGCCTTCCTGCAGCCCCAGCGCCCAGGCACGCGACGGGCGGCGGAACAGCAGCACCAGCGTCGCGATGCCGAGGATCGCCAGCGGCACGCCCCACACCGGCTGCCCGGACGGCCCGAGGATGTACCAGCCGATCCCGACGAGCATCAGCGCGACGACCACGCCCGGCGACCGCGCCCACGTCTTGCCGAGGATCAGGCCCGCCGACGCGGCCAGGAACATGAGCGCGAGCACGACGTAGGTGGCGACCTCGGCGTAGATGTTGTTGCCGGGCAGCGCGGGCTCCTGAAGGCCCCTGACCAGCACGACCACGCCGAAGACGAGCAGCCCGAGCGAGGGCACGGCGGAGATGACGCCGGCCAGCCGGACCTCACGGGGGGCGGGCGAGAGCTTGTCGGCGAGGGGCACGTCGAACGGCCTTCCTGGCGGCTTTTCCGGAGCGCGGTGGCCTCGACCTGGGCGAGTCACCGTACGTGAGCACTTTCGATGGTATGCCACCCGGTCGGCCGTTTTCGCGGGGCCGCCGGGCGGCAAAAATCAGCAGTGTCGTCGATGAGCGGGCGGTCGGCCCGGGTGCACTTGTCACGACGAGCGGAGACTCACCGGCAGTAGAGGAGGGCCGCCCGCCACAGGGTCACCGGTGCTGTTGCGAGGACGCCACCCGCCAGGAGCGGGGCTGAGCTTCTGGTCACCCTTGTGCGCTGGAAGGTTCTCCGCCCGGTGGACGTCACTTACCCTGCGGTAGTGCGCGCGATCCTCGTCGTGAACCCCCAAGCCACCTCGACCACCGCCGGTGGCCGGGACGTGCTGGCGCACGCGCTCGCCAGCCAGGTGAAGCTCGACGTCGTCGAGACCGACTACCGCGGGCACGCGCTCGCGGTGGCCAGGGCGGCGGCACGCGACGGCTTCGACCTGGTGGTGGCGCACGGGGGCGACGGCACCGTCAACGAGGTCGTCAACGGCCTGCTGGCGGACGCCAGCCCCGCGCGGGTGGGCGACGGCCCGATGCTCGGCGTCGTACCGGGCGGCTCGGCCAACGTCTTCGCGCGCGCACTGGGTATCTCGCCCGATCCCGTCGAGGCGACCCACCAGCTGCTGTACGCGCTGGAGCACGATCGCTCCCGCCGGATCGGCCTCGGCCTCGCCGACGGCCACTGGTTCACCTTCAACGCCGGCCTCGGCTGGGACGCCGACGTCGTCGGGAAGGTCGCGAAGCGCCGTGGCAAGCAGACGAGCGCGGCACTCTATCTCCGCGCCGCCGTCGGCAGCTACTTCCGGCCGCCGCTGGGCCGTCCCGCCCTCACGATCCACCTCCCCGGCGAGGAACCCGCCGAGGCGATGACCGCTTTCGTGTCCAACACCGATCCGTGGACCTACCTGGGTGACAGGGCCGTTCATCTCAACAGCGATTGTTCGTTCGAGACCGGACTCGGCCTGTTCGCGTTGAACGGTATGAGCTTGCCGACCGTGTTCAGGCATGTACGGCAAGCTTTGCTCACCGAGAGCAACCAGCGCGGGCGACGTCTCCTTCGTCACGATGATCTGCCGAAGATCCGCATCGACGCAGCTGAACCGGTACACTTCCAGGTGGACGGCGACCTGGTCGGGCAGCGGACCGGAGTGGAGTTCGTCAGTGTCCCGGATGCACTCACGGTAATCGTGTCGCCACCGGACCTCTGATCGCCTGCGGCAAAGCGTTACATGCCGCTCGTCGACGCAGAACCTCCACTCACCGCATCGGCCTTCCCAACCGAAGGCCGTTTCGGACGGAAACCGCAGGTCAGACGCGTCGCTCGGCCGGGTGAGCTGACTCACCGATCTTCGGAAAACCCTTGTCGAAAGCGGTGCTTCGTGAAAGCATTCACAAGCACCCAAGAACACGACCGCCATGACGACTATGGCGCGGAGTACCGCGCCGTTATGAAGGAGCTCACGAACATGGACTGGCGCCACGACGCGGCCTGCCGAGACGAGGACCCCGAGCTGTTCTTCCCCGTGGGAACCAGTGGTCCTGCTCTGTCGCAGGTAGCGCAGGCGAAGGCCGTGTGCCACCGCTGCACCGTCGCTTCCGACTGCCTGGCCTGGGCTCTGGCCAGCGGCCAGGACGCCGGCGTGTGGGGCGGCATGAGCGAGGACGAGCGACGCGCGCTCAAGCGCCGCCGTACGCACATCGGCACGCGCACCAACGCCTGATTCTCACAGCACCACAGTTTCGTCAAGCACCACCAGCACCACCACGGAGCCGAGGAAATTCACCCGGCGCGGTAGCAGCATGCCCGCGCCGTCTGGGGTGATACCTACCCGGTTCCATTTTATCAACCGAGGTGAAACCACCCGGGTACGGGTACCGCGTAGCCTCACCAGGACTTCATGTCCTCCCGCGAAACGTGGAAAGGGCCGACACCACCAGGTGTCGGCCCTTCCTCGTGTCTTCTCCGCCTGATCACGCGAGTGACGCCCCCAATCACGCGAGATCTCCGTTCAATCACACGAGTTCCGCGCCCGATCACGCGAGATCCACCCTTCGCACCCGACGTCCACAAGGGACACTGCCGTGCGCCGAGAGGGATTTCGCGTGCCTGCCAAGAGATCCGGCGTGCGCGGGTGGAGGTCCGTCGTGTTTGGACGGAGATCTCGTCAGAGACGGCGGGACAGCGGGATGCGGAGCGCGGCTTCGGTACCCGCCTGGCGCGAGGTTCCGGCGTCGGCACGGACTTTCCGGAGCGAAAGCGAGCCGCGCAGTTCCGACTCCACCAGCGTCCGCACGATCTGCAGGCCGAGCCCGTCGCTGCGCTCCAGCGAGAACCCGGACGGCAGCCCGCGCCCGTTGTCCCGGATCAGCACGTCCAGCCAGCGCGCCGAACGCTCCACGATCAGCTCGACCTTGCCCGAGCGCCCGTTCGGGAACGCGTGCTCGACGGCGTTCTGCACCAACTCGGCGAGCACCATCACCAGCGGCGTCGCGATCTCGGCCACGACCACCCCGAACGAGCCCTCCCGCGAGAGGCTGACCTGGGACTCGGCGGTGGCCACCTCGCCCACCATCGGCAGGACGTTGTCGAGCAGGCTGTCCAGATCGACCCGCTCGTCCACGGAGATGGACAGCGCCTCGTGCACCAGCGCGATCGACGTCACCCGGCGCACGGATTCGGCGAGCGCGAGCCGCGCCTCCTCCGAGGACGTCCGCCGCGACTGCAGCCGCAGCAGCGCGGCCACCGTCTGCAGGTTGTTCTTGACCCGGTGGTGGATCTCGCGGATCGTCGCGTCCTTGGACAGCAGCGCGCGGTCCCGCCGCTTGACCTCGGTGACATCACGCACCAGCACCAGCGCGCCCGCGGCCTGCCCGGCCGGGCGCAGCGGCAGCGCGCGGAACAGCACCACGGCGCCGCGCCGCGAATCGGCCTCGGTGCGGCTGCTCGGTTTCCCGTCGAGCGCCTCGATGATCCGGTGCGACACCTCGGTGGCGTCGAACGGATCTCGGATCAGCGACCGGGTCAGCGGCGCCAGCCGGGTCCCGACCAGATCGGACTCGTGCCCCATCCGGTGATACGCCGAAAGCCCGTTCGGGCTGGCGAACACGACGGTTCCGCTTGGGTCGAGCCGGATCAGCCCGTCACCGACCCTCGGGCTCGTGTGCGTGTCGGTTTCGTTGCCACGACTGGGAAAAGTCCCGTCGACGATCATCTGGCACAGATCGCCGGCGCTGCCGAGATAGGCGATTTCGAGCGGGCTCGGCACCCGTGGCGCCGCCAGGTTCGTCTCCCGGCTGAGCGCCGCTATGACCTTGCCGCCGAACGTCACCGGCACCGCTTCGCGGCGCATCGGCAGATCGCGATACCAGTGCGGATCCTCTTCACGGCAGATCCGCCTCTCCCGCATGGCACGCGCGAGTTGCGGATGCTCCTCGACGGTGAACCGCGCGCCGACGACGTCCTCGGGATGCGCGGTGGGCGCCGTCGTCGGCCGGGCGTGGGCGACGCAGACGAAGTCGCCGCCCTCGGGCTGCAGGTCCTGCGCGACCGGCACCCAGAGCAGGAAGTCGGCGAACGAGAGGTCCGCGAGTAGTTGCCATTCGGCGACGACGGTCTGGAGGTGATCCGCCGCCTCCCCGGGAAGGCCGGTGTTCTCGGCGAGCAGATCGGAAAGCGTGGACACCGGGTTACTCGACCACCCCGAGCAGGTCGCCCTGCTGGACGAGGTCACCCTTGGCCACCGCGACGCTGGTCAGCGTGCCCGCGCCCTCGGTCGCCACCGGCAGCTCCATCTTCATCGACTCCAGGATCACCACGGTCTGCCCGGCCGCCAGCGCCGTACCGGGCTCGGCGACCACTTCGAGCACGGTGCCGACCATTTCCGCCCTGATCTCGGCCATCGACGTCCTCCTGCCTCTCTCCGGCCCCCATCCAACCATCGGCACAGGCGCCCGACCAGGTGAGCGGAGCGCATGCCACACTAGGGAGGTTGACCCGAGCCCGGCAGGCGCGTCAGCGCCCCGCAGTGGCCACCCACGGTCTGGAACATACGCAGCAAGGAGTGAACGATGTCGAAGCGCGCCCGCAAGCGTCGCGACCGGAAGAAGAACGGCGCGAACCACGGCAAGAAGCCCAACGCCTGAGCATCGGCGTGAAACGGCCCCCGCACCAGCCGGTACGGGGGCCGTCGCCGTTCTCCGGCGAAACTACTCGGAGCGTTCCTCGACGCTGATCTCGGTGCGCTCCACCGTGACGTTGCCGCGCGTGGCGACGGTCTTGCGGATCGACGCGCGCAGCCTGCTCTTGAGGTCGTCCGGCGCGTGGTCACCCCCGCACTTGCGGGCCAGCAGCTGCTTGAGCTGCTCGTCGATGCCGAACTCCTCGAGGCACGGCGGGCAGTCCTCGATGTGCTTGCGCAGCACCGCGTCCCGCTCAGGACTGCACTCCTTGTCGAGCACCAGGTAGATCTCGGCGAGCGCCTCCTCGCAACGCACCTTGGCCTCGGCGTCGCCTGCGTCCTCGCAGTAGTTCATCGCCCCGCCACCTCCTGGCGATCACGGCGGATGAAGCCGCGCTCGCGCGCGACGTCGGCGAGCAGGTCGCGCAGCTGCGCGCGGCCACGGTGCAGACGGGACATCACGGTACCGATCGGCGTTTCCATGATCTCGGCGATCTCCTTGTACGCGAAGCCCTCGACGTCGGCGAGGTAGACAGCCAGCCGGAACTCCTCCGGCAGCTTCTGCAGCGCGGCCTTGACATCAGTGTCGGGGAGGTTGTCCATCGCCTCGACCTCGGCCGACCGCAATCCGCTGGAGGTGTGGCTCTCGGCCTTGGCGATCTGCCAGTCGCTGATCTCGTCGGTGGGCTGCTGTACCGGCTGCCGCTGACGCTTGCGGTAGCCGTTGATGTAGGTGTTGGTGAGGATGCGGTACATCCACGCCTTGAGGTTCGTGCCCTCCTTGAAGGAGGCGAACGCCCCGTACGCCTTGAGGTAGGTCTCCTGGACCAGGTCCTCGGCGTCGGCTGGGTTGCGGGTCATCCGCATCGCCGCCGAGTACAGCTGATCGAGCAGCGGCATCGCGTCCCGCTCGAAGCGCTCGGCGCGCTCGGCCGCCTCCTGGACGTCCGCGACCTCCTCCTGCGCGGAATTCTGCGTGCTCGGCAAACCGTTCCCTTCCCGGTCGGGGCCGATGCGCGGGCGCGCATACGGCACCCGCGAGTTTACGCGGGCCGTGCCAGGGCGCTCGGAACGGCGCCTGCCGGTCTGACGAGGGAGGGTGAGCGTGGTGTTCACACCCGCTACAACCGGAAACGGCGTTGCCGCATTCCCCGGCTCTGGCACACTCAACGCCCATGGCCGGTAAGGGAACCCCGGCGACCGCGCTGCTCGCGAAGCAGAAAGTCGCCCACGAACTGCATTCCTACGACCATGATCCGCGTCACGAGTCGTTCGGTTCGGAGGCGGCCGACGCCCTCGGTCTCGACCCCGCGCGCGTGTTCAAGACCCTGGTCGCCGACGTCGACGGCAAGCTGACCGTCGGGGTGGTCCCGGTCACCGGCCAGCTGGATCTGAAGGCGCTGGCGGCCGCGGCGGGCGGCAAGAAGGCGAAAATGGCCGACCCGGCCGCCGCGCAGCGGGCGACAGGGTACGTGCTGGGCGGGATCTCGCCGCTCGGGCACCGCAGCCGGATCCCGGTGGTGATCGACGCGACAGCCGAGAAGTTCGAGACCGTGTACTGCTCGGCGGGGCGGCGCGGCCTGGAGGTCGAACTCGCCCCGGCCGAGCTGGTGCGGCTCACCGGCGCGGTGGTGGCACCGATCGCGGGCTGAGCGGGAGCAAGGGACCTTTGCTCCCGTTGCTTAGTGCACTAATGGTTGGCTTGCCAAGGGACGTTAGCAAAGGTCCCTTGCTCTCTTTCCGCAGGTCGGAGCCGATCTCGTGACCCATGAGCCGAAGGACGCTTTCAGTGCGCTGGACGCAGCGAAGGACGCCTTGAGTACAGGCAACGCACCGAGGGACCCCCACGTCGCATCTCCCCGCCGCTCACGACACCCCGGCCTCCACACCCCCCTGCGGGAAACGCCGTTAAGGCCACCTTACGGGCGTCTGACGCCCTTAAGG
>NZ_JBHYIK010000095.1:0-14214 GCF_042739735.1 Amycolatopsis sp. NPDC059027
GGTGCCGATCACCGCGATCTTCATGAGGAGCTCCTTGACTCGGATTCATTGTGTCCGAGTTCGAAGCTTACTCGGACACCTGTTGTCCGAGTCAATCCCGCTGGTTAGGCTGGACGCGTGAAGGTGTCCGGTGGTGTCGAAACGGCGTTGCACTGCTGCGTGGTGCTGACGGCGGCGGCCGAACCGGTACCCGCGGTCCGCTTGGCCGAACTGCACGGGGTTTCGGCCACCTACCTGGCCAAGCAGTTGCAGGCGCTGTCGCGGGCCCAGCTCGTCCGGTCCGCGCAGGGGAAGGCCGGTGGGTACGTGCTGACGCGTTCCCCCTGGGAGATCACGGTTCTCGACGTCGTCGAGGCCGTCGAAGGCCCCCAGCCGACGTTCGTGTGCACGGAGATCCGGCAGCGGGGCCCGATGGCGGCGCCGCCGGAGGCGTGCACCGCGCCGTGCGCGATCACCCGCACGATGATCGCCGCCGACCGGGCCTGGCGCGCCGCGCTGCGCGAGGTGACGATCGCCGACCTGGGCCGCATGGTCGGCGAGGACTACGAAGGCGACGTGCTGGGCCAGATCGGCACCTGGCTCGCGACCGGCAGCGACCGCTCCGCCTGACCAGACCGGACAGGACCGCGTTGATGGACGACGAAACCTCCCCGGACATCGGCGCGGCGGGCCGGAGCCGGTTGTTTCCCTTGTACGCCGCCGGGTTCGTCACCGCGTTCGGCGCGCACAGCATCGCCGCGGGCCTCGGTGGGTACACCGAAGCCGAACACGCGTCGCTGTTGACCCTCGGCTTTTTGCTGGCGATCTACGACGGCGCCGAGGTGGTACTCAAACCACTGTTCGGCGCACTGGCCGACCGCGTCGGCCCACGACCGGTTCTCCTCGGCGGCCTGCTCGCCTTCGCCGTCGCGTCCGCCGCGTTCGTCGTCGCCGGGAATCCGGCGCTGGTCGGCCTCGCCCGGCTGGGCCAGGGCGCGGCGGCCGCGGCCTTCTCCCCCGCCGCGGGCGCACTGGTCGCCCGGCTCTCACCGCACAACCGGCGCGGCCGGGCCTTCGGCGGGTACGGCGCGTGGAAGGGACTCGGCTACACCCTCGGGCCACTCCTCGGCGGAATCCTGATCACCCTGGGCGGATACTCGCTGCTGTTCCTCGCACTGGCCGCGCTCGCCGCCGCGGTCGCGGTCTGGGCCGTACTGGCCGTTCCCGTGGCCGCACCGTTGCCCCGGACCCGGCAGACGCTGCTCGACCTGGCCCGCCGCCTGAGCGCCGGTGGTTTCCTGCGGCCGACCCTCGCGCTGGCCGGTGCGACCGCCGCGCTCGCCGTCGGCGTCGGTTTCCTGCCCGTAGCGGGGGCAGGCCACGGACTCGGCCCCTTGGCCACCGGCGCGATCGTGTCCCTGCTGGCCGCCTGCGCGGCCCTGGTCCAGCCCTGGAGCGGACGTGCCCGCGACGCGGGCCGGATCCGCGACGGGGCAGGCATGGCCGCAGGCCTCGCCCTCGCCGCGGCGGGTATGACGCTCGCCGCGGCACTGCCTGGCGTGGCAGGGCTCGTCATCGCCGCCGTCGCGATCGGAACCGGCACCGGACTGGTCACCCCGATCGGATTCGCCCATCTCGCAGCGAGCACCCCGCCCGAACGGCTCGGGCAGACCATGGGCGCCGCCGAAGTCGGCCGCGAACTCGGTGACGCGGGCGGCCCGCTTCTCGTCGGCGCGATCGCGGTCGCCACCACCCTCGGCCTCGGGCTGACCGGCCTGGCGATCGTGCTGGTCGTGAGCGCGGTCCTCGTCATCTGTTCGAGGTGACCGGGCCGGCGAGCAGGATCGGCACGGTCAGCAGCGCGACCGCGACCCACGGCAACGCCATGGGCACTGTCTCGAGAACGATCCCGCCGGCCAGCGCGCCTCCGGCCACCGCGCCGTTCCAGCTCGCGATGGTGAGCGACTGCGCGGTGTCGGCGCGGCGCCCGGCGAGCAGAGCGGTGACCGCTTGGAACGACGTCGGCGCGCCGCCGAAGGCGAGTCCCCACAACGCCGTCGCCGCGAGGAGGACGCCGGGGCCGCGTCCGCCGACGGCGAGCACGGCGAGACAGCAGGCGGCGGTCGCCGCGCACGACAGCAGCACGGCGCGGGGATGCCGGTCGAGCGCGAGCCCGACAAGCCAAAGTCCGGCCACTGTGGACAGTCCGAACAACAGCAGCCCGGCGCTGAGCAGCCCGGCGTGCCCGTGCCCGGCGTAGAACGGGCCGAGGTAGGTGTAGAAGATGTTGTGCGCCAAGGAGAACGCGATCACCAGGACCAGAAGCGGACGCAGCCCCGGAGTCCGCAGGACGCCACGGAGCCGCGTCCGGCCACCGATCGGCTCCCCCGGTAGCGGCGGGACGACCACCGAGATCCACCAGAGCAGCGGCAGCGCGATGAGCGCCATGACGACGAACACCCAGCGCCAGCCGATGAGCACGCCGAGTGCGGCCCCCGCGGGCACACCGAGCGCGAAGCCCACTGGAGTGCCCGCCATCGCGACGGCGAGCGCGCGGCCGGACCGTTCCACCGGGACGAGCCGCATGGCGTAGTTCGCGACGAGCGACCACAGGACGCCGGTGACCGCGCCGGAGACCACCCGCGCCGCGAGGACGAGCGCGAACCACGGGGACAGCGCGATGACCGCGTTGGTCACCACGAACCCGGTGACGAGCGCGAGCAGAAGTGTCTTGCGGGGCACCCGGGTCGTGGCCGCGGTCAGCGGTACCGCGGTGAGCGCGGTGGTGATCGCGTACACCGTCACGAGCTGTCCGGTGACCGCGGGCGCGACCCCGAGATCGGCGGACGCCGGGAGCAGGATCCCGGCGGGCACGACCTCGGTCAGGCAGCCGAGGAACACCGAGGTCGCGAGCGCGAGAAGGGCGCCAAGCGGCAGGCCGGTGGCGCGGCCGGGTGGCGCGGCGAGGTTCATGGTCGAGTCTCCAACCGTCGTCCCGGCCGCGAGCCCTAGGCCGTATGGAGCAGGAGGTTGTGCGATCCGGTACCGGGATCGGCGACCTTGTCCTTCGACGCGGCGGCCTTGAGTGCCGCGTCGAGCGCGTCCGGCTTGGCGTCGGGATGCGCGGACAGGTACATCGCGGCGACACCGGCTGCTTCCGCCGACGCGATCGACGTACCCGACACGGTGGTGCAGCCGGTGTCGCTCCGGTTGTCCGCGGTCCTGATGTCCTTGCCCGGCGCGTAGAGATCCACGCAGCCACCGAAGTTCGACGACGGCACCCGGCGATCGGCCGCGTCCGTCGCGCCGACGGTGATCCCGGTGGTCTGCCGTGCCGGGGTGGTGCCGCAGGCGTCGGCACCGGCGTTGCCCGCCGCCGTGGTGTAGGCGAGCCCGAGCTGGGTCATCTTGTAGAGCTGGATGTCGATGACCGTGCCGCCGGGACCGGCGAAGCTGAGGTTGAGCAGCGCCGGGCGTTTCGCGTTGAGGTTCACCCAATCCAACGCGGACAGGATCTGTTCGGACGTCCCGGTGCCGTCGCAGCCGAGCGTCCGCACCGATTCGATCGACGCCTCCTTCGCGACGCCGAAGTGGTGCCCGCCGATGGTGGCGGCGACCCGTGTGCCGTGCCCGTTGCAGTCGGTGCCGCTACGGTTCTGGCCGGGCTCGACGGCGTCGAAGGCCGCGTGCGCGCGCCCGCCGAAGTCGCGGTGGCTGGTCCGGACGCCGGTGTCGAGCACGTAGACGTGCACGTCCGAGGCCGTGTTCGGGTAGGCGTAGCTGTGATCGAGCGGGAGGTCCGGCTGGTCGATGCGATCCTGTCCCCAGGACGGCGGATCGTTCTGCGTGCCCGCCGCGGTGTAGGTCTGGTTGGCGCCGACGGTGCTGACCGCGGTGTCGGTGAGGTACTTCGTGTGCTGCGCCTCGGTCAGGTCGATGGAGAACGCCTGCGAAACGGAGTAGTAGACGCGGCGGAGCGTGCCGCCGTACTTCGCGATCATCGCGTTCGCGGCGGTGGTGACCTTGTCCTTGTCCGCGGCCATCGGCTTCAGCCGCACGATGTACACCGACGTGGCCTCGGCGGGGGTGCTCGCGGCGGCCGTGGCGGGCGGAACCGCGGCCACCGCGGTGAAACAGACCGCCAGCACGGCGGCCCTTGTCTTGCGCTTCATGGGAAATCCTTCGCGGAGAGGGACGGATCGCCGCCGGCGCCGACGAGCCCCGGCGGCGGTGCGTCAGAGACCGTTCAGCCAGGTGCGCAGGTCGGCGGGGCCGCTGCCGGAGTCGAAGCCGACGACCCTGCTGCCCTTCTCCTGCCCGTCCCTGATGTCGATGAGCGTCGGGATGTACTCGATGCTGTACTTGTCCGCGATGTCCTTGTTCTGCCCGCTGTTGCTCAGGTCGACCTTCGCCCAGATCCACTTCCCGTTGTCGGCCTTGTGGTACTTCTCCAGATAGGGAGCCATTTCCTGGCACGGGCCGCACCAGGTGGCGTAGAAGTCGAGCACCACCGGTTTGGTCTTCGACATCTCCATGACCTGGTCGTAGTTGGCCGAGGTCACGTCGATGACGGTGTCGTCCTGCGTCGTGACGACCACGCGCTCCGCCGCGATCGCGGGCGTCATCGTGCTGCAGCCGAGCAGCGCCGCGGCCGCCGCGACGGCGGCCGCGAGCACGGATATTCTCGTTCCCATCTTCCTTCTCCTCCTATTCGGTGCTGTCACCGGAAACCGGCGCCGGACGCGCCGCCGTCGGGGTGCCGGACTCGGTCCGGTACCCGGCGTCCACCCAGTCCTCGATGCCCTCGCGGTACTTGCGGACGCTGGTGTAGCCGAGTTCGCGCAGGCGAGCGCCGACGAATTCGCTGTTGCGGCAAGGAGTGTTGGCGCAGTAGACGACGATCGCGGCGGACTTGTCCGGAAGCACGTCCGGCGCGTGCGCGTCGGTGAACTCCGCCGCGCGTTCGTACGGGAAGCCGGGAATGTTGCGGGCGCCGGGCAGGTGTTCCCGTTCGTAGTAGGCGACGGGCATCGTGTCGACCACGATCACCGCGCCCTCGTCCATCGCGCGCTTGAGTTCTTCACGCCCGATCAGTGGAAGCATGTCCGTTCCTCCCTGTGTCCGGCGGCGGGCCGGGAAGAGCCGGCTCGCCGCGAGGTAACCGGCGAAGGCCACGATCACCGAGTTGATCGCGGGAATACCGAAGTCGAAGAAAACCGCGCACGCCGTGCCGAGCGCCCAGCTGACGAGCGCCGACGGCACCCAGTCCCGGTGCGGGCCCGGCACCGAACCGCGTTCGCGCAAGGCGTCGAACACCGGGCGGCAGCGGCGAACGACGAAGTACTCGGCGATGAGCACCCCGGCGACCGGTGGCGTGAGCACGCCGACCGCGGTCAGGAAACCCGCGAAGTCGTCGGCGATCCCGAACGCGGAGGCCGCGGTGCCGAGCGCGCCCAGCACCAGGACCACGCGGACGCGGCCGACCTTGCGGCCGAACAGCACGTCGACGACGTTGACCAGGCCCAGCGAGGACGAGTAGAGGTTCCAGTCGTTGATCTTGAAGATCGCGGTGGCGAGCACCAGGGTGCCGAGCACGCCCGACGAGGAGGTGACGATGCCGACGATGTCGGCCGACTTCGTGGCGTGCGCCAGCAGCACCCCGATCAGCCCGATGAGGTACTCGCCGAGCGTCACGCCGATCAGCGTCTGCTTGACCACGTCGCCCGGGGTGCGGTTGAAGCGGGTCATGTCCGGGGTCATCAGCGCGCCGAGGATGAACGCCCCGGAGACCAGCGTGGTCGCCGCGCCGAGCGAGAGCGGCGGGCCCGGCGGCGGGCCGGACACCAGTGACCCGAGCGAATGGCTGCTCAGTGTGTCCACAATGGAGTATCCGGCGAGGACGAGGAACGCGGGCACGGTCAGATAGCCGACCCAGGCCATGAGGCGGAAGCCGTACACGGTGATGGTGGTGATCGCGACGCCGCCGAGCACGGCCCACACCCATTCCGGCACCGTCTCGCCGAGCGCGTGCATGCCGTGCGCGAACACGCCGTTCTGCACGCCGAACCAGCCCGCGAGGCTCAGCGCCACGAGCAGCCCGACGAGCGCGGATCCCTTCCGGCCGAACCCGGCCCAGCGGGCGAGGACGGATGTGGACAGTCCCTCGCGGACCCCGGCGATGCCGAGCAGCACGGTGATGACCTCGAGCAGCACCGAACCGATCGTGATCGCCAGCACGGCCTGCCAGAACGTCATGCCGTACCCGAGCATCGCGCCGACGATGAACTGCTGGAACGAGGAGACCTGCCCGAAACGCTGCACCGCGACCGACGGCCACGACCGGCGGGCGTGCGCCGGGACCCGCGTCAACGAGTAGTCGTCATGACGGTTCGTCATCGGCCCGCCGCCTCCAGCACCGGCTCTCGCACGACCAGGAACCCCTGCCCGGGATTCGGCCGGAAAGCGAATTCCCCGTCGAAGAACCTCTGCAGAAAGGGCACCCGCTGGTGATAGACGAACATCGATCCGGTGTTCCCGGTGATCAGCCCCGATGCCGCGAACAACGGGAGTTCGGCGAGAAAGTAGCGGACCGCGAGCCGCAGTGTTCCGGCATTCGGCACGTCGCCCATTTTTCCCTGCAGGACCCAGGTCGAAGCGCTGTGGCAGGCGGAACGGAAACCCTGGTCGGTTTCGAAGTGTTTCCCCACCTCGTGCGCGACGCTACGGTAGGCCGGCATCTCCCATAGCCGTGCCATGCCGAGGATCCGGCTCGCCGGATCGGGCACGCCGAGCGTGGTCAACGCGGTGGTGATCTTGTTGTGCACGTGACAGGACTGGCGATGCGCTTTCTGCTTCGCCCGCGCCGGTGAATAACCGAGTGCTTCGAGCGTGTAGGCCGTGACCTCGTCCGGCACGAAGAAATGGAAGTCGTCGAAATTGCCCGCCGTCCACGCGGCGAGCCGGACCAGCCGTTCCGAGGTGAAATAACCGTTGAACGGACTCACGCCGACACAGGCGTGTGGTGCGCCCGGAAACAGCCGGGCACAGCCGGAAGACAGCGGACTCGCGTCGAACATGAGAGATTTCCACCTTTCCTGGTCCGGTTTCCCCGGTGGCCGCGAGTGGATGTGCCTACTGTCGCCGTGGCCCGGTGGGACGGCTAATGCCAGCGGGTTATGCCTTCGCGGTCTCGCGAGCGCCGGACTTCGGAAAGAGGATTTCCTACTTTGGTAGGGGTGGCGATCACACTTTCGCCGGTGCACCCGCGGGTACTCCTGCCATACGGTGATCAGTCGTGGAGCTGGAACTGAAGCATTTACGCCACCTCCAGGTTGTCGCGAAAGCGGGCAGCCTCAATCGCGCCGCCGCCCAGCTGGTACTCCCGCAGCCCGCGCTCAGCCGGGAACTGCGGAGAATCGAGGAGCTGCTCGGCCAGGCGTTGTTCGAACGCGACCGCACCGGCGTCCGTCCCACCCCGTTCGGGCGGCTCATCCTCGATTACGCGGACGGGATTCTCGCCCGCACGGCGAGAATCGGCACCGATCTGGCACAGCGGTGCGCGCAGCGCGCCAGGGCGTTGCGGGTCGGCTGGTCGGCGACCGCGCTGGCCGGGCCCCTGCTCGACGCCTTGGACACCACCGGCACCGGCGACCAGGCGGAGATCAGGACGGCCGGGTCGACCGCGGAGATCCTCAGCTGGTTCGAGCGCGGTGAACTCGATCTCGCGGTGCTGTCCGAACAGTGCGAGGTGACGACGCCCGCGAACACCGGCCGGATCGACCTCGCCGACGACCCGCTGCTCGTGATGCTCCCCGACTGGCATCCCCTCGCGTCGAGACACTCGGTCCGCCTCGCCGAACTGGAACACGAGCGGTGGATCTCGTCGACGGGGCCCGACCGCTGCCGCGAGTTCCTCGCGCGTGTCTGCCACCCTTTCGGCTTTTCCCCGCTCATCGCGCACCATGTCCCGGTCTCCGGCCCCCGCGACGAAATCGTCCGCTATCAGGGCGACGTCACTCTCATCCAGACACTGCGTCCCCTCGCGCCCGGCGTGGTGCACCGGCCGATCTCGGACCTGCTGATGCGGACCAGCCATTTCCTGCTCTACCGCGAGGACAGCCCGATCGCCTCGCGGGCCGGCCTGCTGGCCGGGGTGATTCTCGACGCCTACCGGGACAGTCGCGGACGGCACACCGGCCCGCACGTGTTTCCCGCACCACTGCGACGGCTCGCCGCGCGCACGAACTGACCCGTGCCGGAGCGGGAGTGGACATCGAGCTGCGGCAGCTGAAGATCCTCACCGCCGTCGCCGAGACCGGGAGCGTCGCGGCGGCCGCCGTCCTGCTCGGCACCACGCAGGCGAAGCTCGAGGTGCGGATCCACCGGCTGGAACGCATGGTGGGCGCCGAACTGCTGACCGAGGGCCCCGCGGGAACGACGTTCACGGAAGCGGGCGAGGTGCTGCTCGAACACGCCGCGGTGGTGCTGCCGCAGTTCGACCGGATGCTGGCCGCCGCGCGGGCGGGCGGCCACGCGCCGCCGGACCGCATCCGGATCGGCGCGGTGGCGACACCCGTCCTGCCCCGGCTCGTCCGGGAACTCGGTTCGCTGCGGCCCGGCGCCGAACTGTCGGTGCTGATCGACGAACCGGGCACGGAGCTGGCCGAGGCGGTGAAGCGTGACGAACTGGACCTCGTCGTGCTGCGGCAGAACACGGACAGCGCTTCCCTGCCCGCCCCGCTCGCCTGGTCGTCGGTGGCCACCGAGCCGCTCGTCGTCGGCATTCCGCGGGGGCACGCACTCGGCACTCCGGACTCGGTACCGCCCTCCGCGTTGTCCGGCCATCCGTGCGTCCTGCTCGATCAAGCCGTCCAGCCGCTGACGCGCGCGGTGCTCGCGGCGTGTGCCGAACCGCGATTCCGCTACGTCACCAGTGAATGGGCCGCACTCTGCCTCGGCCACGGCGCGGGTATCCCGACCGTGACCTCGCCACCGAGGACTCCGATGCCGGACACCGCCTATCGCCCGCTGCGCTGCGCGGCGACGACGTCGACACTCGTGCTCGCCTGGGTCCCCGGCGGACCGGTCGGCGGCTGCGCACTCCGTGTCAGCGAAGTGGCGGGGCAGGCACATTCCGCGTACCTGCGTGCGCTCACCACCTGCCCGTGAACCTTGCTGGCGCTGCTCGCGCGTCGTTGATAATCTCGATTACGGTAGTAATCTGGATTATCATTCTGGGGGACGTCATGATCGGACTCGTCGCGGACCGGCTGAGCGGACTGCCGGACATGGACCGGATCTGCACCGTCGACGAACTCGAGGCCGCGCTCGCCACGCTCGCGGACGACCACCCCGAGGTCTGCCGCCTCCGCCGGATGGGCACCTCCCGGCTCGGTGATCCGCTGCGGATGCTCTCGGTGGGCCACGGTCCCCGGCACGCGCTGATCGTCGGCGGCCCGCACCCCAACGAACCCCTCGGCCTGCTCACCGTGCTGCACCTGGCACGGCTCGTGACCGAAGACCCCGCGCTGCGCGACGAGGCGGGCTACAGCTGGCATTTCGTGCCCTGTCTCGACCCGGACGCGACGCGCATGAACGAGGACTGGTTCGGCGGTCCGTACACGATCCGCCACTACCACCGGAACTTCTTCCGCCCGGCCCTCACCGACCAGCCGGAGTGGACTTTCCCCGTTCTGGACGAGCAGGCGTATTTCGACCGGATGCTGCCCGAGACCCAGGCGCTGGCCAGGGTCATCGACGAGCTCCGCCCGGTTTTCCAGTACTCGCTGCACAATGCCGATTTCGGCGGGGTGTTCTTCATCCTCAGCCAGGACGTGCCCGGCGTGGCGGACGACCTCGCCGAGGTCGCGCGGGCCGGAAATGTCCCGCTGTCACTGGGTCCGATCGACACACTCGGCTGGCCCACCGCCGCGCCGGCGGTATACCTGATGCCGTCCGCACGTGAGCTGGCCGCCGCCACCGCGCGTCCGGACGGATCCGCGCGTCTCGGCGGCTCCAGTTCGCACTACGCCGAGCGGCACGGGACGACCACGCTGGTCACCGAGGTACCGCTGTGGCGCGACCCGCGTGCCGCCGATCCCTCGGCGAGCGGGCGTGCTTACGCCGACGTGTTGCGCGAGAACGCCGCACAACTCGAAGCGGACGCCCGTGCGCTCGGCGCGGTGTACCAACGGGTGTCGCCCCGGCTGACGATTTCCTCGCCGATGCGCCCGGCCATTGCCGACACTCTGGAGCACAGCTCGTCGCTGGCGTCCGCCTACGACAAGATGGCCGGCGCCGTCGCGGGACGAGAGGCGACGGTCGCCGAATCCTTCGCCGCGCACTGTGTCGTGCACATGGTGCGGCTGCGGTGTGCGGGTCTGTTACACCGCCAACTCGGCGTCGAGCAGGCGGCGGGCAACCGGCCGTCGGTACTGCGAGCCGCCACGGAAGACGCCTCCGGCCTCCTCGACCGTTGGTGCGCGGACGCCGAGCACGCCCTGCGCGCCGATCCCTTCCCCCTGCGTGACGTGGTCGCGGTCCAGATCGGCGCCGCGCTCGCGACGGTGCGGCGCCTCGACGACGTCGCCGGTGCCGGCCGGTGAAACGTGCCGAATCACGGCAGCGCAACAACACCGCGCTGATCGAGGCCGCGCTCGCCGAGATGGCCGCACACGGCTACCGGGCCGCGCGGCTGGAAGACATCGCCGCCAGGGCGGGCCTGACCACAGGCGCGGTGTACTCCCGATTCGGCGGAAAGCGCCAGTTGCTCCTGGCCACCGTCGAGCACCTGGCGCGGCTCCTGCGAGACCGCCTCGCCGAGCTGACCGAACAGGACCTGACCCTCCACGAAGCACTTCGGGGCTACGCCCTCGTCACCTATCGGCTCGCCCTCGACGAGAACGCCGCCCACTGGTACGCCTTCGAAGTCGACGCGGCCGGTTTGGCCGCGCACGACGAAGAACTCGCCGACGCCATCGCCACGCAGGCGAGCGAGATCACCGCTCTCCTCACCCGGCTGCTCACCGGCCGCGTCATCGCCCCCGGGCGCACCCCCGTCCGCCGCACCACCCCCGCGCAGGCGGCACGCCTCACCCCCGCCGTCCGCGCCCTCACCATCGGCCTTGCCCAGCAAGCGATCCGCGCTCCGG
The DNA here is from genome assembly GCF_042739735.1 of Amycolatopsis sp. NPDC059027. Lineage (NCBI taxonomy): Bacteria > Bacillati > Actinomycetota > Actinomycetes > Pseudonocardiales > Pseudonocardiaceae > Amycolatopsis > Amycolatopsis sp. NPDC059027. The sequence continues at coordinate 11,130 of NZ_JBHYIK010000095.1, forward strand.
ACGCCGTCGCCGAGCGCTACGCGGCCGATGCCACCGCCGCCCTCGCGCACCTGCTCGATCCGTGAACCACCGGACCTTCCGGTCCGAAGTGGACGGACTGGCCGGCACGAGGTGCGAAACGTGCCGGCCAGTCTCGTCCCCGCGACGTCGTCGACCAGCGTGACCATCCAGGGAACCGCGCGCCGGGACCGGAAGTCGGGCACGACCACGCCGCCGAGCTATTGGTCCGCCGATATTCCCGTCGTTCTCCCGAAAACGCGCAGGCTCGCATCACGATCGACACCGCGGTGTCTCTTCCCCCTCGATACTTCGCCACCCGGTCACGGCACCGACCGAAGACGACGCTCCCTTTGTCCGGAATTCGAACTTTGCCCGGAACCAGAAGTTCTCCGCCCCGGTGACAACGATGGTGCCACCGGCCTCGCGGGACCGGCAATGGCGACAGGCCGTCCCGGACAGACCCGGCTGTCCGCACTGGTCAGGCGAGTGCCCGGACATTGTTACGGACAGGCTATTGCCACTGCGCGCCGAATGCCGCGAGCATGGAGACGTGGAGGATACGGGCATTCACCCGGATGCCGCTCGCGACGCCGCCGAGTTCGTTTGCCTGCTGGGAAAGATCAAGGAACGATCCGGATATACCTATCGGCAGCTAGAAAAGCGTGCGGCCGACGCCGGCGAATTCCTGCCCCGCAGCACACTCGCGGGTGCGCTGCAGAAGAACGTGTTGCCGAGCCCGCAGACGGTGGCCGCGTTCATCCGCGCCTGCGAGGGCGACGAGCGGGTCGGGGCCTGGATCGCGGCACGCAACCGGATCGAGGCGAATACGCCAGGGCTGCCCGCGGCGGAGGCAAACCCGGATCCCCGGCGCGTTCTCGCCGCCGATCCGGTGAGTGCCCGCACCCCGCCCGCCGACCCCGGCCCGGCGAGGCGCGCGGTACCCCGCCAGCTGCCCGCCGCACCCCGCCCGTTCGTCGGCAGGCTCGGCGAACTCGCCCATCTCGACTCCGCGCTGGAGGAATACCCGGACGGCACCGGGACCGTCATCCGGGCGATCGGCGGTCCCGGCGGCATCGGCAAGACCTGGCTCGCGTTGTGGTGGGCCCATCAGCACCTCGACCGGTTCCCGGACGGTCAGCTGTACGTCAACCTGCGTGGTTTCGACGCGGTGGACGAACCGATGGAACCGGACCTGGCCGTCCGGGGTTTTCTGGACGCGCTGGGTGTCCACCACGACGCCCTGCCCGCGGAGTTCGAGGCGCAGGTGGGCCTGTACCGCAGCCTGGTCGCCGACAAGCGGCTGCTGGTGGTCCTCGACAACGCCAGGGACAGGGCCCAGATCACCCCGCTGCTGCCGGGCGGGCGGGCCTGCACGGTGCTGATCACCAGCCGCCACCGGCTCACCAGCCTCGTCACCACGCACGGAGCCCGGCTGCTCGACCTCGGCGTCCTGCCCGAGCAGGAGGCCAAGAGGCTGCTCGGCCGCCACCTGGGCGTCGACCGGCTCGCCGCGGAACCCGGCGCGGTCACCGAATTGCTGACGTACTGCGCGGGACTGCCGCTGGCACTCGGCATCGTGGCCACCCGGGCCGGCACGCACAGTGACTTCCCGCTGGCGACGCTGGTGCGGGAACTGCGGGACACCTCCGCGCGGCTCGACGCGCTGGACACCGGCGACCTGACCGCGAACGTCCGGGCCGTGCTCTCCTGCTCCTATCGCGCACTGCGGCACGAGGCAGCGGACACGTTCCGGTTCCTGGGCCTGGTGCCCGGACCGGACATCGGCGTGCTCGCCGCCTCCTCCCTCACCGCGCGCCCGGCCGACCGGACCCGCGTCATCCTGCGGGAGCTGGAGAACGCGAGCCTGCTGCAGCAGCATCTCCCCGGTCGCTACCGGATGCACGACCTCATCCGGCTGGACGCCGCGGGCCAGGCAGGCCAGGACCTCACCGAAGCCGCCCGCGACGAAGCACTGCGCCGCTTGGCCGACTTCTACCTGCACACCGCCTTCGCGGGCCAGCAGCTGCTGGATCCGCACCGCCCATCGGCCCGGCTCCGGCACCGCGCGGCGGGCTGCGTCGCGCAGCCTCTCGAGGATCGGGCGGCCGCGCTGGACTGGTTCACCGCCGAACACGCCAATCTGCTCGCCATCCAGAACACCGCCGAGGCAAGGAACTGGCCCACGCTGGTCTGGCAGCTGGCCTGGGTCCTGTCCACCTATCTGTGGCGCCGCGGCCGCCTGCACGACGATCTCGCGGTATGGCGCGCCGGCCTGGCCGCGGCGACCCGCATCGAGGACGTCACCTGCCTGGTGCGGGCACGTCAACGGCTGGGCAACGCCTGCGCGCGGCTGGGCTTGCACACCGAGGCACTCGAACACCTCCAGGAGGCACTCGCGCTCACCGAACGAGCGGGCGACCACTCCGAACAGGCCTACACCCACCGCATCTTCGCGCGCGCCTGGGAACACCAGGGGGACGACGCACGCGCACTGGAACACGCGCGCAACGCCCTCCACCTGTTCCGCACCGCGGGCAACCCGTTCGGCCAGGCGCGCGCGCTCAACGACGTCGGCTGGCACCAGGCCCGGCTGGGCCACGGCGAGCAGGCCCGCACCCACTGCACGGCCGCGCTGGCGATCGCCAGGCACCACGACTATCCCGAGGGCGAAGCGGCCATTTTGGACAGTCTCGGGTACATCGCCCACCATGCCGGCCGGCACCACCAGGCGCTGCACTACTACCTGCAGTCCCTGAGCGTGTACCGCAAACTCGGCCACGCCTACGAGGAGGCCGACACCCTCGAATGGCTCGCCCACACCCACCACGCCCTCGATCAGCGCGAACCGGCGCACAGCGCGTACCAACAGGCCTTGGAGCTGTACCAGACGCAGAACCGCGCCGGGGACGCCGAACGCACCCGCCATCACCTGACCCTTCTCAAGCGGTGACTCGCTTCGGCGGTGTTGCACGGCTGACGTGAGCTGAAGGGGGGGGTGGGGGGGGGCCCCCCCCCCCCAGAGCCCCCCCACGCCCCCGCGTGCCCCACCAAAAACACCAAAAACCACCCCCCCCCCCCGGGGCGC
>NZ_JBHYIK010000095.1:14224-28179 GCF_042739735.1 Amycolatopsis sp. NPDC059027
ATCACCCGGGGGTCTAGCTTTGGGGGGTTTTCCCGGGTCTCCCTGCGTGTGAGGGGAATATCGGCGCCCCCCCGCGCGCCAACCCCCCCCTTCACGACACAGGAGTCCACAAAGAACGCTACGAATCCGGACGCACGCGGCGGGTAGCGCGGGTTGCGACAAGGGCATCCCTCGGCGGTTCGCGCGGCTGAGGCACATGGCTCGGCAGCACCTCGCGAACGACGCGTTCGCGACGATCAACCTGGCCCCAGCGGCGTTCGGATGACGTGAAGGCGGCGTGCCACATACACTAAATTGTCCTTTGTGGACTATGTGCGGCGAAGGAACCCTTCGGTGCGTTGGAGGCTACGAAAGGCCCCTTCACGGCCTTCGAGGTTCCTCGCAGCGTGTGACTTGCGCGGTAAAAGTCGCCTGCTGGCTCGGGAGATTCATGCGTGATGACGCCCTGCTGCGGAACGAGGCGGCTTTGCTCCCCTCGCATAGGAGTGAAGGTCCCCCTCGGGGCATAGCCGGCCGGCGAATCCAGGATCAACGTCCCAAACGGAACGTTCGCGACACCGCAAGCTCGTCATCCTTTGCGGACTACGGCGCCCTGAGCGTCCCTCGGTCCGGGCCGAGCGAAGCGTTATTCGCTTGTCGCCCCTCGGGCACCTAGCCGATGATGGCGGTCATGGCGACCCGACGAGCCGACATGTTCACCGAGGACGGCAGACCGTCCCCCGACGACCCGCGCGAAGACCGGGCGAGGCTGGGTGACGAACGCACCACGCTGACCGAGTCCCTGCGCTGTCAACGGCTCACCCTGGAAATGAAATGCGCGGGCCTCGACGCGGAAGCGATGGCACGGCGCTCCATCGCGCCCTCGACGATGTCGCTCCTGGGGCTCGTGCGACATCTGGCCGAGGTGGAGCGCGCGACGTTCCGGGTGCTGATGGCAGGGCAGGACGTATCCCGGCTGTTCTGTTCCGCCGCCGAACCGGACGGCGATTTCGACGGCGCCGTTCCCGACCCTCAGATCGTCGCGCAGGCGTGGGACGCGTGGCGTGCCGAGGTGGACTTCGCCACGCGCTTCGTGGCCGACGCGCCCAGCCTCGACATCACCGGTGACGATCCCTTGAACCGGCACGGCAGCGGTGGCGGCGCGATGTCGCTGCGCGAGGTCCTGGTCAGCATGATCGAGGAGTACGCCCGCCATCTGGGGCACGTCGATCTGTTGCGCGAACGGATCGACGGCCGCACCGGCCAGTAGCTCCATCCCCGGCTCACGGCAGCGTACCGAGTCCGGCGGTCGGCGTCTTCCGCGTTGTCACGAACGACAGCACAGAAGCGGCGACGGCGTCGGCCTGGTCCCGGATCTCCGGAATGGCGGTGGATTCCCAGAGCGTGCCGACCCGTGGTGCGCCCAGCGTCCACAAAGGAGTGTCGGGACCGGTGCGGGCGAGCACACGCCCGTCGGCAGCGGTGTCGATACCCAGCCCGTGCGGGCCCGGCATCGCGAGCCCGTCCGCGAACAGACCCGGCACCAGTTTCCCGCCCGCACGCAGATCCAGCTTCGGCCCGGTGCAGTTGACGACGAGGCCGACGCGCAGCACCTGTCCGTCCGACAGCGCGACGAGCAGCCCGCCGGCGTCCTCCACCGCTCCGGTGACCTCTCCGGTGTGCAGGCGCAGACGGCCGTCCCGCCGGATCCTCCGCAGCCGATGGGCGACCACCGGCGCCATCCGGTGGCGCAGAACGTTCCAGTACCGCGACTTCTCGGCGAGAAAACGCTCCTGCTCGGCAACGGAGAACCCACGCCAGAGTGCCGAAGCGACCGGGCGGAGGCAGTCCACCGCCGACCGCCAGCTCCGCCCGCCGGACACCGCGCGCCACACCTCGTCGGGCCCCAAACCGGCGAGGTCCGGTGCGACGACCGGAGCCCCCGGCCGCGACGCGTGCGCACGGGGCAGCAAACCCGTACGGGACACCGCATGGAGTGTCCGATCCGGACGGTCGAGCTGGATGGCGAGGTCGACCATGGTCAGCCCGGTTCCGACGAACAGCACGTCCCCGTCCGAGGAGAATCCCCCGTCGCGCGCCCACGGATCGGCGACGAACCGGGGCGACTCCCGGAGCTGTCGCGGCGCCCAGCCGCAGTCCGGGGCGCAGGGCCCGACGGCGAGCACGGCCGCCGACGCGGCGAGCGTCGCACCGGACGCCAGTTCCAGTGTCACGCCCGCCTCGGACCGCTCCAGCCGCACGACTCGCTCACGCACATAGTCCCAGTGCGCGCCGCTACGCCGAGCGGTCGAATCGAGCAAAGCGCCGAGATAATCCCCGAAGTGGCGGCGCGGCAGGAACTCGCCGGGCCCCACCGGTCGCCTGAGCCGTTCACTGCTCCAGCGCACGAAACCGCTGGGGTCGGCGGGATCCGCGCCGAGTTTGCCCGCGGGCGTGTTGAGCAGGTGTTTCGGCTCGGGTGTCCGGTAGGCCGTCCCGTGCCCGACCTCGGCGGCCGGATCGATGAGGACCGGATCGATCCGGCGACGGGCCCGCGCGGCCGCGTCCAGCAGCCGGACGGCGGTCAGCACCCCGGCCGGGCCGGCGCCGACTATCGCGACGGTCGATTCCGGCGGCCTCATCTCGCCTCGGCCACCCAAAGTTCTTCGGCGCGTGCTTTCAGCGCGCGGGCGACGGCGTCGAATCCGGCCTTGACCCACTGCCCGGTCTGCTCGATCACCACATCCGCGTACTTGCCGCTGAACGTGTCCGTGGTGCGGTAGCCGCACCGGGCCGGCCCGAGCGGTTCGATCCACTGGTCGCGGAAGGCGAAGATGCCGGGCAGTTCGTCGCCGGTGTCGTACCGCAGATGACGCGGCGGGTCGACGACGCGAATGTACTCGCGGTTGACGAACGTACCCGCCGAGCCGTCCCTGTTGGGCAACGTCAGGTCGATCGCCTCGCCGACGCGCAGCGTGGTGTCCACCTTGACGGTGTACGGATTCCACTCGGGATAACGCGGATAGTCGATCAGCACGTCCCAGACGAACTCCGCGGGCGCGCCGATCTCGACCGTGACGGACTCGACAACATTACTCATGCGATCGACTCGCTCCGCGAGACAGTGTCCAATCCTTTTTGGCGCATGATGTCCATGATTCGCTCGCAAGCTTCGCTCATGACGGCATGTACTCCCCGCCGTTCACGTCCAACGTCGCCCCGGTGACCTCGCTGGCGTAGCGGGACAGCAGGAACAGCACGGAACCCGCACACGCTTCGTCCGGCGGAATCCGGCCGAGCGGGTTGCGGGCGGCGATCTCGTCGTAGACCTCCTGCTCGGACACCCCGCGCTGTTCGCCGGTCATCCGCAGGTAGTAACGGACGCCGGGGCCGTCGAGCCAGCCCATCACCGCCTGGTTGACCCGGATGCCGTGTTCGCCGAGTTCCACGGCGAGGGAGCGCGTCGCCGAGCTCATCGCCGCCTTGGCCACCGCGTACCCGCCGTCGCCCAGCATCGGCTTGCGGGTCGCCATCGTGCCGATGTTGACGATCGAGCCACGGCCCGCCGCCTTCATGTGCGGGACCACCGCGCGGGTCACGTTGAGCGCGCCGAAGAGAATGATGTCCATGGAGCGGCGTATCGCCTTCTCCGGGGTGTCGAGCAGCGCGCTGAGGCCGGGATGACCGAACGCCGAGTTGACCAGCCCCGTGATCGGGCCGAACCGCTCGACGGCGGCGTCCACCAGACGCGCCACCTCGTCGGGTTTGCGGACGTCGCAGGAAAGACCGAAGGCTTCCCCGCCCGCGGCGGTGATCTTCTCCGCTTCCTTTTCCATGACGTCGGTGGAGCGCGCCGCCATGACGACCTTCGCGCCCTCCGCCGCGGCGCGAGCGGCCAGCTTGACGCCCAGTCCGGGCCCGACCCCGGTGATGAGAACGACTTCACCGTCGAGCATCACAGGTACACCTCCAGATAGGCCGCGAAATCGCGGTCGAGTTGGTCGGCCGAGAGCCCGAAATCCTCCGCCGTGTAGGAATGCGCGGCGTTCCTTTCCTTCTTGTCACGCTCCACATAGGACATAAACGCTGCGTCGTCCGCGGCGTCGGCAGTCAGCCCCAGCTCCCCGAGCACCCGGCGGGCCTGCGCGACCGGCTCGGTCAGCATCGCGTCGAACCGGACGTCCACGAACCGGTCCGGCCGCCGGGCGCGCACCGCCGTGAACTCGCGCAGGGCGGTGGCGAACCGATCGCTCCAGTACCGGCCGACCGCGACCGGATCGCTTTTCTCGCTGTACTGCGCCGACATCGTGCACACCATCGAGGCGTAGGACGGGACCGCACGCGCCGGGGAGCGATGCGTCATCACGATCCGGCACCCCTCGAAGGTGTCCAGCACGGTGTCCACCGCGGTGAGGTGATGCGGCGATTTCAGCACCCACTTCCGGCCCGCCCGCGCCGGATCCTGCCACTGCAGGACCTGCAACCACTGGTACAGCTCCTGATACGCCTTGCTCTGGTCCGCGGCCCGCAGCCAGTCGCCGTAACTGGGCACCCAGTAGAAGGAGTCGAAGCTCATCGAGGTGAACGAGCGGTCGACCAGGATCACGTCCTCTTCCGGGCCGTCCCAGGTAATGGTGTGGATATCGCCGAAGTTCGGGGAAAGATCGAGAAACGCCTGCATTCGCTCCTGCGCGCGACGTTTGCGTTCGGCGGCGCCGGGCCCCTCACCGGGAAACGGTATCGGATAGGAGGTTTCCCAGGACAGTGTGGAAGTCAGCTTCGGGGAGGCGGCCAGCAACCGGTGCAGCAGCGTGGATCCGGTGCGTGGCAGGCCGCAGATCTCGGCCGCCACCACCGGTTCGACGTCGAGGATCTCCGGATGCTCACGTTGCACCGCTCGCAGCCGGAGCCGGTCCGCCAGCAGTGCGATCACCCTGCGCTGGGTCAGCTGGAAACCGAGTTCCGACAACCGGGCCTCGTCGTTGAGCGCGGCGACGAGCACGCCGAGCGGTTCGAGAAACCAGTCGTCGCCGAATTCGGTCAACCCCGTCTTGTCCCGCGCTGTGCTCAGCAGATCGTCGACACGCAACGACGAGGTCATCGATTCTCCTTTACCGCCAAGGAATCCGCAGGAACGACCCGGCACCGCGGGATCGGGTGCCGCTCCGCGCCGAGCCAGCGCAGCAGAGCGGTACCGGTGGTGTGCCCGCAGGTGTCGATCCAGTTGCCGACGCCGGGATCGCGGTCGGCCACGACGATGGTCACGCGGCCGTCCTCGTCCAGCGCGGCCGTGTGCTTGTTGACCGTGATGCGGCGGCGCTGGTCCAGCGACTCCATCCACCAGTTGTCCAGCTGGAAATTCCAATAAGGACAGTCCGGCACCTCGGTCTCGATCACCCACGCCTCGCCCGGCCGCAGCGTCCAGTAGCCGTGCAGGTAGAAGATCTCCGGATCACCACCGGCTCGCTGGAAGAAGTCCTGGCCGAAGTCGGGCAGTTCGTTGGGCCGGGCCATGAACTTCTCGGTCCACCTGGCGAAGGTCTCCGCGGTCCCGTGCACCGACAGCGCGGCCCTGCCGAACGCCTTGGCCAGGAACTCCGGATCCAGCTCGGCCGGTTCGCCCGGCCCCTCGATCCGCTCGATCCGCCACTGCCCCGGCGTCTCGGTAATGCGGTCGAGGTAGGTCTGCCGCACCACGAGCCCGGTGGAATCGGCGGCGAGCGGCAACCAGTTGCGACCCTGCTTCGTCGCGCTGGCGATGATCTCGATCGTCCCGTCCGGTTCGGGGACCAGCTCGGCGCCGGTCAGCTCGCCGGTGGACGCCATGGTGCCGTCCTTGGCGTACCGGTTGGCCTTGGAACCGATGCTGAAGTACGCGATGGTGCCGCGCTGCCCGGTGATCCGGTAACTGCGATCGCCACGGATGTTCGCCGACAGGTAGACGTTGTCCGGATTGTCGGCGCCGATCTTCACCAGATCGAGTTCGTGCAGCCGGGGGAAATCCGGGTCGGCGTTGTCGACGCAGGAATAGAGCATTTCGCGCGTCAACCTGCTCAAGTACCGGAAGCCTTCCGCCCGGTCGAGCGGGGTGTCCGGCGCGGTGTCCCGCAGCACGACCTGACCGGCTCGCTCCAACGCGCGGCAGAACTCGGTCCAGGCCCCGGCGATCTCGGCCACGACACCTCCTAGAACACGTTCTAGCGTGACTCTACAGCATTATGGACAACGTTCAATAGTTGCCGAGCACTCGCATCTCCCTGAGCTTGGCGAGCACCGCCTCGGCCGCCTGCTCGGCGCTCATGGCCGTGGTGTCAAGTCGCACTTCGGCGTCCCGGGGTACCTCGTACGGCGAATCGATTCCGGTGAAGTTGGCCAGTTCACCGCGCCGCGCCTTGGCGTAGAGCCCCTTCGGATCACGCCGCTCGGCCACTTCCAGCGGAGTGTCGACGTGCACTTCGCAGAATTCGCCGGATTCCACCAGGCTGCGCGCCAGCGCCCGCTCGGCGCGGAACGGCGAGATGAAGGACACCAGCACGATCAGCCCGGCGTCCACCATCAGCGCGGACACCTCGGCGATCCGGCGGATGTTCTCCACCCGGTCCGCGTCGGTGAAGCCGAGATCGGAGTTCAGGCCGTGCCGGACGTTGTCCCCGTCCAGCAGGAAGGTATGTGCTCCCTCGGCGTGCAGCGCCTTTTCCACCAGGTCGGCGATTGTCGACTTGCCGGCACCGGACAGGCCGGTGAACCACACGACGCACGGCCGGTGCCCGTTGCGCACTCCGCGCGCCCGCTTGTCCACGGTGAGGGCCTGCCACCGCAGGTTCGCGGTGCGGCGCGTCGCGAAGTCGATCATCCCGGCGCCGACCGTCCGGTTGCTCAGCGGGTCGAGCACGATGAACGAGCCGAGATCGCGGCAGGCCCGGTACGGCTCGAAGGCCACCGGCCGGTCGATGTGCAGGTTCGCCACGCAGATCTCGTTGAGGCGCACGGTCTTGGCAGGCAGATGCGCCTGGGTGTCCACGTCGATCCGGTACTTCGGGTGTTCGGCGGTGAACCCGGTCGTACGCGCACCGAACTTGGCCAGGTACCGCCTGCCGGGCAGCATCTCGTGCTCGTCCATCCAGACCAGGTGCGCCTGGAACGCGTCGGCGACCTCCGCGGGCGCCTCCAGCGCGGCCAGCACACTGCCCCGGCTGACGTCCACCTCGTCCGCCAGCACCACGGTGACCGAATGCCCGCTGACCGCCTGCTCCCGATCACCGTCCATGGTCACGATTCGCTCCACAGTGGACTCATGACCGCCCGGCAGCACCCGGACGCGCTCCCCGCGGCGGAGCGTGCCCCGCACCACCCGCCCGGAGAAGCCGCGGAAAGTGTCGTCCGGCCGGTTCACCCACTGCACGAGCAGCCGCGCCGGGCCGGTGGACGCGCCGTCGTCCACCTCGACCGATTCCAGCCATTCGACCAACGTCGGCCCTTCGTACCACGGCGTCCGTTCACTGCGAGCGACCACGTTGGCCCCCTCGACGGCGGACACCGGAATGCAGGCGACGTCCCCGATGCCCAGTGCCGCGGCGAAAGCGCGGTACTCCGCGCTGATCTCGTCGAACACGGCCTTCGAGTAGCCGACGAGGTCGAGCTTGTTCACCGCGAGCACCACGTGCCGGATTCCCAGCAGTGCCACCACATGGGTGTGCCTGCGAGTCTGGGTGAGCAGGCCCTTGCGGGCGTCGAGCAGGATCACCGCGGCGTCCGCTGTGGACGCACCGGTCACCATGTTGCGGGTGTACTGCTCGTGGCCAGGGGTGTCCGCGACGATGAAGCGGCGGCGCTCGGTGGCGAAGAACCGGTGCGCCACGTCGATGGTGATGCCCTGTTCCCGTTCGGCGGCCAGGCCGTCGACGAGCAGCGCGAAGTCGAGGTCGGCTCCCCTGGTGCCGTGCCGCTTCGAATCGGCGGTGAGCGCGGCGAGTTGATCACTGTAGAGCAGTTTGGACTCGTACAGCAGCCTGCCGATCAGCGTGCTCTTGCCGTCGTCGACACTGCCGCAGGTGATGAATCGCAGCAGATCGGCGTGTTCGACGTCCTCGCCGTCCCGCACCTCGGTGATCGCCTGGGTCATCAGAAGTAGCCTTCCTGCTTCTTCCGCTCCATCGAGCCGGAATGGTCGTGGTCGATCACCCTCCCCTGCCGCTCGGACGTGGTGGCCGTCCGCATTTCGGCGATGATCTCGTCGATCGTGCGAGCACTGCTCTCCACGGCCCCGGTCAGCGGATAGCAGCCCAGCGTGCGGAACCGGACGCTGCGCGTCGCCGGGACCTCGCCGTCCGCGAGCGGCATCCGGTCGTCGTCCACCATGATCAGCGTGCCGTCGCGCTCGACGACCGGCCGCTGGGCGGCGAAGTACAGCGGCACGATCGGGATCCGCTCGCGCCGGATGTAGCGCCACACGTCGAGTTCGGTCCAGTTGGACAGCGGGAACACCCGGATGCTCTCGCCGGGCCCGATCCGGGTGTTGTACAGCCGCCACAGCTCCGGCCGCTGGTTCTTCGGCTCCCACCGGTGCTGGGCGCTGCGGAAGGAGAACACCCGCTCCTTGGCGCGGGAGGCCTCCTCGTCCCGCCGGGCGCCACCGAACGCGAAGTCGAACCGGTGCTTGTCCATGGCCTGCCGCAGACCCTGGGTCTTCCACAGGTCGGTGTGCGTTGCCGACCCGTGGTCGAACGGATTGATGCCCTGCGCGAGACAGTCCGGATTGCGGTGCACGATCAGGTCGAGACCGAGACGCCGCGCGGTCTCGTCCCGGAAAGCGATCATCTCCCGGAACTTCCACGTGGTGTCCACATGCAACAGGGGGAAGGGCAGCGGGCTCGGATAGAAAGCCTTGCGCGCCAGGTGCAACAGCACCGAACTGTCCTTGCCGATCGAGTAGAGCAGCACCGGCCGTTCGCTCTCCGCGACAGCCTCGCGGAAGATGTCGATGCTGTCGGCCTCCAGCCGGTCGAGATGGTCCAGTGTCATGCCGGCACCTCCGCCAGTACCGCGCCCGCCAGCTCCGGCCTGCACACCAGCAGATCGGGAACGCGCAGGTCTGCTTTGTTGTACGTCAGCGCGGTGCCGTCCAGCCGCGAGGTGTGCAGACCGGCGGCCCTGGCCACCGCGACCGGCGCCGCGGAGTCCCACTCGTACTGGCCGCCGCTGTGCAGGTAGACGTCCACCTCGCCGCTGACCACCGCCATCACCTTCGCGCCCGCGCTGCCCATCGGCACGAGTTCTGCGTCCAATGTGGACACCAACTGGCGGGCTTCCGCCGGTGGCCGCGTTCTGCTCACCGCGATGCGCAGGCGCCCGGCCCGCGCGGGCGGAGACGGGATGGGCTCATCGGTGGCGTAGGTGCGGCCGAGTGCGGGCAGGGCGACGGCCCCCGCGGTCAGCTCCCCCGCCTGCCACAACGCGACGTGGACCGCCCAGTCCGTACGGCCGGGCTCGCCGAATTCCCTGGTGCCGTCCAGCGGATCGACGATCCACACCCGGTCGGCGGCCAGTCTGGCCGGATCGTCCGGCGCCTCCTCGGACAACACCGCGTCCGCGGGCCGGTGCGCGCGAAGCTGTCGATCGATGACCTCCTGCGCCCGCCGGTCACCCTCCGCGCGCACCGCGTCCGGGTCGTGGTTCGTCCGCCGGAGATCCAGCAGGACCGCGCCCGCCGCGTCCGCGAGGCGGCGGGCCAATGCCGCGTCCATCTCGTCCATGAGGCCACCATAACCGCAAAATGAACAACGTCCAATACTTAAAATGAACATCGTCCAGACTTGCGCTAAGGTCGTTTCCATGGCGAAGACCGAGACGACCGGCCCGCTGCCGACAGCATGGGGTGACGCCGAGGGCAGGCGGCGTGACATCCTGGCCTCCGCCGAGCGGCTCATCGAGGAGTCCGGCTACACGGCGCTGACCATGCGCGCGATCGCCGCCGGAGCCGGTGTCAGCTCCGGCACCGTGTACCAGTACTTCGGCGGCAAGGACGACGTCTTCGTCGCGCTGACCGCCCGACGCCTCGAAGACATCCAGGCCACTCTGTCCGAAGTGGACGTCACGATCGGTATCGCCGGAGTACTCCGTGAAATTCTGCCGCAGATCACCGAACTCTGGCGCAGGCTCGGGCGCTCCGCCCCGCAGTGGGAGGCGAAGGTGCTCGCGGGCGGACGGCGCTCGAAGGGCGTGGCGACATCGGCGACGGTGTACCGGCACACCCTGAAGGCGCTCGTGAAGACGCTACGGGAGAGCGCGGAGGCGCACGGCCAGACCCTGATCGACGATCCCGCCCTCGCGCACTGGGTGTGGGACGCGCTCATCGGCGTCGCGGACGACCTGCTCCTCGGCGGATCCCGGCAGGACCGCATCCGGCCGGAGCGCCTGATCACCTTCGCCACCGAAGCCGTCGAGCGCAGCATCGTGATATCAGGCTAACTCCGGAAGCCGACCAATGACCGCCTTTCGCCCGGGTGGCCGGGAGGTCGCACCCCCGGCCACCCCACAAGGCAGCCAGTGGTCAACTAATCTTTACCGTACCCGGCACCCTTATCACGATTTATTCCCCGGCGCCGAGCGCACATACAACACCGGACTCATTTCCTCTACTATTTCGACAGTAAATCCCGCAGCACTCAGGATGGACTTGATTGCATTTCTCATCGTTCCTTTGATCGCTTCATAATAGGCCACCACCGGCCTTTCTGTTTGCCCAGAGAAAATCGCATCCTGGACTTCGTCCAGAAGCTCGGATTTGGTGATCCAGCTAACAGAAACGCCCCCGCTGCCGTCTACGGCGGCATGAATCTCGACTTCCGCACCAGGGCGACCTTCGACGTCGCGATTACCGCGATAGGAAACCAAACCCGCACGAGCCAGCTCGGCGCACACTTGGGTTGCCAACCGGCCGTAGGCGGCAAGCACGTCATTCGATGCACCCGCTTGATCAGACATCTTTCTCAGGCTCCAGCTTATCTACAATCCAATGGACAGAGTGCAGGCGAGTATAGCCCAGCATACGAGCTACCCGCGGCGCGCGTCTTGGATCATACGCTTGAGCAGATCAGTGGTAGCGTCATACCACTCTTTACTGTAAGGAACAGACCAGGTGATCGGCGTTCCCTGCTCGAGATCTTTGAGGAGTTTTTCGCAGTCATCGCAGGGGGATCGTTCAGTGTAAATGGCTTTGATATCCCTTGCGGTAAAACCCTTGGCCTGGAGTTGTTCGAGGATATGCCCTTCGGAGTGCACCTGTTGCCCGTCGGCGCTGCTGAAGCCAACTACGAAATCGTCGGGAACGTTGGGGTTTTCGCTCTTCCAGCCGGGTACCCTGGCGACGGCGACGTTTCGTCCGGGGCCGTATCCCGCTCTTTCACGGGCGATGAATGCGAGCTTGCCGAGTTCGTCGCTGTTGTAGGGGATGAGGCCGCAGGCAGGAACCGCGAACCCCGCGTATCCGGCGCCTTTCCAGAGGCAGGGCGGAACGGGCCAGCGAGCGAGTTGTTGCTGAAGTCGCGCGATGCGGGATCCGGCTGCGGAGGCTCCCGCGGCGTCTTCTTCGAGGAGCGCGCGCAGCCGTAGCCCGCCGATGCCACCGGCGGCGCCCCCGATGCCGGAGAACAGCCCCGCCGCGATATCGGAGGTGACGAGCGGAGCGAGTTCGATACCCCACGGAGTAGCGGCGAAGAGCACGGTGCAGGCTTCGGCGCACAGCGCGCCCCCGACCACTCCGATTTCCAGGAACAGCAGGCCCTTCGCGAACGCGACGCCCGCCTCGATGAGCGGGGTGGCCAGGGTCAGCGCCTGCATGGCTTCGAAGTGCGGGCTCAGAACCTCGTGCAGGCAGTTCTGGCGATAGTTTTCACTTCCGCTGAACAGGAGATTGCACAGCTTGGACCGTTCGAGTGCCACTTCCCCGGGATGCAGCGCCGTGTACCCGCTCGTGTAGATGCAGTTCTTGTATTCCTCGGGGTTGACGTGCTCGAGGTACTTACATTCCCCGGCAAGGCGCTGCGCGATGTCGGCCCTGACGGACTTGATTTTCTGGTTGTAGACGTTGATGGCCTCGTTGGCCGCGGCGACGGCCTCGTCGACCTTCTTACCCGCCGCGATCAGGTTGTCGTAGGCCTCGCGAGCGGCGTCGTTGGCGGCACGGGCATAGCCGGCGGCCTCCTGAGCCGAGACCTGTGCCCATACCGCGGAACGACTTGCGCGTTGCGCGGACGCCTTCGCCGACTCGGCCGCTCTGCCCGCGGTGGCGGCGGATTCGGCCGCGTTACGGGCGGACTGTTCGGCTTCGAGGGCGTGCCGGTGAGCCTCCTTCGCGTATCCGGAAGCCTCGCCGGCGTATTTTTCGGCCGCCTTCCCCCAGGCGTCCGCCTCCTTGGCGGCATTGCGGGCGATCGCGGCCACCTTCTGCGCGATCGCCGCGTTCTGCGCGGCTTCGGTGGCGGCGCGGATCGCCTCGGAGAGGAAGCCGGCCACCGTGGCGAGATGGGCGGCCGCCTCTTGGTCGTGGCGAGCGGCGACATGCTGGCCGCTCGCGAGGAACTCCCGGATCAGCCCCGGCGGGCCCGCCAGCGTGGCGTTCGCCATAGCCTTGAGTTCGAGCCCGCTCGTGTCCGCGGCCGCGAGCTGGTTGACATGCAGCCGGTCGTCGGTCCCCAGCGCGTTGTACTGCCCCTTGTCCAGGAACTCGCGGTAGGCGTCGCCGTTGTTGGTGTCGAGCGCCTTCTGCGCGGCCTGCACGACGGTCGTGTTGCCCGCCGTCTTCGCTGCCGCGAGGATCTGGTTGACCGTGAGCCGGGACTCGGTGTCGCGGGCGGGGTAGTCCGGGTTTCGCAGGAACCGGGCGACGTCCTCGTCGGATCCGGCGAGGGCGGCGTCGGCCGCGGCGCGCATCTTGTCACTACCGGTCTTCGCCAGGCTGGTCAACGTCTCCCGGTCGTCCTGGCCGGTGGCCCTGGCGATACCGGTGCGGACGTAGTTGATCACCTCGGCGTCGGCGCCGGAGAGCGCGGCCGCCGCGGCGGCGCGGTTCCACGAACCGCCCGTGCCGGTCAGCCGCAGCGCGATCTTCCGGCCGTCGGCGATGACGAGCGCGGGATCAGCGTTCGGTGCGCTCGCTTCCGCCAGCAGGCGCTGGGTTTCCGCGTCCCGCTGGGCTTCCTGGGTCGCGGCCCAGTTCTTGCTCGCCTCGAGTTTGGCGCCGGCGTCGGCGGCATCCCTCGCCGCTTCCTCGACCTGCTGGGACTGCACCGCCAGCCGCTCGGCGTCGGCTTTGCGGGCAGCCTCGAACAGGGCGACAGCCGTGCTCGCGGCGGTGTTGGCGCGTTCGGCGGCGGCGCTGGCGACGTTGGCGTGCTCGGTCGCCTCCTTGGCCGCGTCGGCCGCGTTCCCGGCGTGTGCGACCGCCGCGTCCGCCGCCGCGGCGGCGGCCCGTGCGTCGTCGGCGGCGCGGTTGGCCGCGTCCCGCGAGTCGTAGGCGGCTTGTTTGGCCTCACCGGCGAAGGCGTAGGCCGCGTTGGCGGCCCGGTCCGCTCGCGCGGACTGCGCCCGTGCGGCCGCGGCGGCTTTGTTGGCCCTGCTGGCGTCCGCCCCCGCCTCACTTGCGTAGCGGCCCGCCTCGGCGGCCGCATCCCCCGCCTGCTTGGCATGGCCACCGGCCACCCTGATCGCGTTGATCGCGGCCTGCGCGTTTTCCGCGGCCTTCCCGGCCGCGTCGGCGGCGCTGGCGATGTCCTTCGCGTGGTTGGCGGCTTCCCTGGCGTCCTTGGCAGCCTGGACGGCCACGTCGATCCTGCACTTGCAGAGGTCTGTCCGGACATCCGCCGCCGCCGAAGCGGCACGCGCCGCGGCCTGCCCGGCCTTCGACGCCGCGGCCGACGCCCGGACCGCCCCCCCCGCGGGGGCCCCCCACACACCCGCGCCGCGCGGCCCGCCCCCCC
>NZ_JBHYIK010000096.1:0-28142 GCF_042739735.1 Amycolatopsis sp. NPDC059027
GCTGAAGGACGCCTTCGGTGCGCTCGATGCACTGAAGGCGTCCTTCAGCACCACCAACGCACTGAAAGCGTCCTTCAGCACGGCCCCACCGCACCGAGGGACCCCCCGCGACGCCACCGAGGGCCTCCCTCGCGCCAGGAACCAGAAGAAACTCAGCCGCGGAAGACGCTCTTCCGCTGCGAAAGCCGCCGGTACAGCGCCTGCTGGATCGACTCGCGCACCTGATCGGTCAGCGTGAACACCAGCATCGGGTCGTCCACCGCGTCCGCGTCGTAGGAGTCGGTCCGGATCGGCTCGCCGAACTCGATGCTCCACTTCGTCGGCAGCGGCACCGCGCCGAGCGGGCCGAGCAGCGGGAAGAACGGCGTCACCGGGAAGTACGGCAGGCCCAGCAGCCGCGCCAGCAGCCGGATGTCCCCGATCTTCGGGTAGATCTCCTCGGCGCCGACGATCGACACCGGAATGATCGGCACCCCGGCCCGCAACGCCGCGGACACGAACCCGCCGCGGCCGAACCGCTGCAGCTTGTACCGCGCGGAGAACGGCTTCCCGATGCCCTTGAAGCCCTCGGGCCAGACACCGACGAGTTCTCCCTTGCGCAGCAAGCGTTCCGCGTCCTCGTTGCAGGCCAGTGTCTGCCCGGACTTGCGGGCGAACGAGCCGACCAGCGGCACCCGGAACACCAGGTCCGCGCCAAGGCATCGCAGATGCCGCGAGTCCGGCGTCTCGTCGTGCACGGCCACCGCGGTCATCAGCGCGTCCAGCGGCACCGTGCCGGAGTGGTTGCACACCAGCAGCGCGCCACCGTCGGCGGGCAGGTTCTCGACGGCGAAAGTGCTGACGCGGAACCACTTCTGGTACAGCGCGCGCAGCGGCGGCAGGAACAACGCGTCGGTCAGGTCGGCGTCGAAACCGAACTCGTCGACGGTGTAGTCGCCGGTCAGCCGGTCGCGCAGGAAACCGAGCGCGGACACCAGCGACGCGGGCAGCAGGTCGCCGTCGGGCTCGTCCGATGCTTCCGGTGCGGCGGAACGTCCGGGGAAGGCCACCACCGGGGCCTCCCGGCGCGCCTGGTCCTGGTTCGCCGCGTCCGCCTCCCTCAGGTCGCCGGCGGCCTCGGCGGCCGGATCGGCCTGCTTCTCCCGGCCGGGCCCGTGCAGGGGAATGATCTGTGCCTCGGCACCGCTCACGGTGTGCGCCTCGCCTTCGAAGTTGGTCGCCCGGCTCACCGATGCACCGCCTGACCGGTCGCGGCGGCGACGAGCACCTTGCCGGCGAGCCCGGCGAGCTTGCTGCCGTCGAGCACCGGCCGTAGCCCGCGGCCGGTGATGTAGTCGTCGAACGCCTCGCGGGTGCTCCAGCGTGGCGTGTACCCGAATTCCTTCTTGAGCTTCGTGATGTCGACCACTCTGCCGAAATTGAGCAGCCGGACCTGGTCGGCCGAGAAGTCGACCACCCGGGCGCCGCGCAGCACCTTGCCCACCGAGGGCACGACCATGCGCGGCATCGGCAGTTCGACCCGCCCCGCCCGGCGGATCGCCTGCGACAGCGTCAGCACGCCGTCCGAACCGACGTTGAACACGCCGGGCTTGTCCTCCAGCGTCGCCCGCTCCAGCACCGACAGCGCGTCGGACGCGTGCAGCAGCTGAAGCCGCGCGTCGTAGCCGAAGACCGTCGGCACCACCGGAAGCGCGAAGTACCGCGAAAGGACCGTGTCGACCTCGGGACCGATGACGTTCGCGAACCGGCAGAGCGTCACGGTGATGTCGGGGCGGCGCCGGGCGAGGCCCCGCACGTAGCCCTCCATCTCCACGGCGTCCTTCGCGTACCCGGACGACGACGTCGGGATCAGCTCGGAGTCCTCGGTGAACACAGCCTGGGAGCGTGCCCCCGCGCCGTAAACGGCCGCGGTCGACTTCACCACCAGCTTGCGCACCCGCGGTGAACGCTGGCACGCGGCCAGCAGGCGCATGGTGCCGATGACGTTGACTTCCTTGATCGCCGTCCGGCCGCCGGGGGCCGCCGGATGCGCCGTGCAGGAGGCATGCACCACGGTGTCGACCTTCGCGGTGCTGATGACCTTCGCGATCAGCGGGTTGCGGATGTCCGCGCGGACGAACTCCGCACGCCCCATCCGCTGCAGCACCGCCTTGTCCGGCGGCACGGTATCGACGCCGATCACCCGCTCGAACTCGGGATTGTTGCCGAGCCGGGCGAGCAGCTTCCCGCCGAGCTCTCCGGCCACCCCGGTGACGAGCACGATGTTCGACGGCATGAGACTCCCTGCGGCATAGGGCGGTGACGGGCGGAATGATCACCCAAGGTGCGCGAACCTGCACTCACTGGAAGCATCGCGCGGACGCGTCACCGATGTTACCGCCCAACAGAGGCACCTCTACCAGGTCTTACATGCTCTTAACCGCGATCGGGCGAAAAGCGACGCGCGCCTCACTCGAATGGGCGGAGCGGCCGAAGAAGGCCCAGGAAATGGACGTGGCCCGTCCAGCAGCTGGACGGGCCACGATCACGACCGGAGGAAATACCGGGTCACTTACCGGCTTTCCTGCGCTGCACGCGCGTGCGGCGCAGCAGCTTGCGGTGCTTCTTCTTGGACATACGCTTGCGGCGCTTCTTGATCACAGAGCCCATGAGCGCTCCTTTCCTCGTCGTTGGTCACGCTGCCCGGCGCAGCGTCCAACCGCGTGGAGCGCACAGGCACGAGCGGTCTACCAGGTTACCCGTGTGGGTTCGCGGGCCGGTCGGCGGGCACGTGGTGCGTGCCCGCGACCGGTCAGCCCACGTCGAAGTAGGCACCCTGGAGGTACTCGTGCACCGCCTTCTCCGGCACCCGGAACGACTTGCCCACCCGCACCGCGGGCAGCTCCCCGGAATGCACCAGGCGGTAGACGGTCATCTTCGAGACCCGCATCAGCGTGGCCACCTCGGCGACCGTCAGGAACTGGACCTGCCCTACTGAAGGCAGCTCCTCCTTCTTGTTCGGCGACATGATTACCGCGTCCTTCGACACGTGTCGCGCCACGAGGCTTCCCCACCTGTGGTATCGACACGCACGTGCTCCCCCGAGGGTAGCGGGACAGGTGGGGCTAAAGCGACGTCAGACCGGGTTCAATCTCGCACTCGCGATGGTGCACTAGCAGGGCGTCTGTCACGCTGTGAAGTCGCACATTCGGCTGAATGGCGTCCCAGCCGTCAGCCTTCGTGGGCTTTGCCCAGGTCGACGGAGCGGTCGCGGGCGGCCTCGATCGCGGCGAGCAACGCCGCGCGGACACCGTGCTTCTCCAGTTCGCGGATGGCGTTGATGGTCGTCCCCGCCGGGGACGTCACCGCCTCGCGCAGCAGCACCGGGTGCTCGTCGGACTCGGCGAGCATCTTCGCCGCGCCCACCGCGGACTGGATGATCAGCTGCCCGGCGAGCGCCCGCGGCAGGCCGAGCAGGATCCCGGCGTCGATCATGGCTTCGACCAGGTAGAAGAAGTACGCCGGTCCGGAACCCGACAGCGCGGTCACCGCGTCCTGCTGCCCCTCCGGCACCTCGACGACCTGGCCGACGTGCGTGAGCAGCTCCTTCACCAGCGCGAGGTGCTCCGAGGTCGCGTACTTGCCCGCGGAGATCGCGCTCATCGCCTCGCCGACCAGCATCGGCGTGTTCGGCATGACCCGCACCACCGGCACGCCCTCGGCCAGCCGCCGCTCGTACAACGAGGTCGGCAGGCCCGCGCACAGCGACACCACCAGCGATTCCGGGCCCAGCAGCGGCGCCAGCTCGGCCAGCACCGGGTCGATGTCCTGCGGTTTGACGGCGACGACGAGCACGTCCGCCTGCTTCGCGGCCTCCTCGACCTCGACGCCGCGGACCCGGTAGCGCTCGGTCAGCTCGGCCGCCCGCGCCGGGTACCGCTCGGTGAAGAGCAGGTCCTCGGGCCGGTGCCCGCCGTGCAGCAGCCCCGAAAGCAGGGCCTCCCCGATCTTGCCCGCCCCCAGTACCGCGATCACAGTCATGCGATCGACTCGCTTCGCGAGACTGTGTTCAATCCCTTTCGGCGCATGATGTCCATGATTCGCTCGCAAGCATCGCTCATGCGCTCAGCGTGCCAAACGAGCGTCAGGGGCTTGGTGTCAGGGGCTCGGTGCGGGGGCGAGCGCGAGCTGACGTGCCTGGCAGACGAGCCGCCCCTGAGAGTCCACCACCATCGCGTCGGAGTCGAACCAGGCCTCGTGCACCGCGCGCGACTCGACGATCACCCGCAGCCAGCCGGGCGCCGGGCGGGTGCGCAGCAACGCGGTCAGCTGCACGGTCGGTGCCCAGCCGACGCGGCCGAGGTTGATCACGACCGGCGGATTGACGTCCCCGGCGAGCAGCGCGAAATACGGGTCGGCGAGGCCGTGGCGCGGCCGCACCCACAGCCGCATGCGCGGCGGCTCGCCCACACGGCCCGCCAGGTAACCCGCGGTCGCCGGGTCGACGCGGACCTCGCACGCCTTGGCCAGCCCGAACACGCCCTCGGACGTCTCCCCGGTGATCGACGGCGATCCCGGCGGCGGCTCGGCGGGCATCATCGGGACGTCGGACCATTCCGGGCGCCGCATCGGCAGCCGCCCGGTGGTCACCCGTGCCTCGACGCAGCTGCGGCCGCGCTGTTCCAGCCGGATGGCCACCACCGTCGCGCGGCGGCCGACCTTGCGCAGGTCGGTGCGCAGGAGCACCGGCCCCAGTGCGGGCGCGTGCAGGAACTCGGCGCTGATGGCGAGCGGCTCGGCCGGTGGCTCACCGCGTTCGTGCAGCCCGACCACCGCGGTCCTGGCCAGCAACGCGAGCAGGAAACCGCCGTGCGGATGGGACCCGATCGACCATTCCGCGCGCAGGACCGCGGTGAACGTCCCGTCCCCCATCGAGCGGATCGCGCAGGCCGCTTCGAGCGACGCGCCGCCGTTGTCCGTCGTGCTCACGAACGGCCGATCCCGGTCCCCCGGAAGCCCGGGCCCCCTGAGCCGAGCAGGGGAAGCGGGTCCGTACCGGCGGCGAGGTGCAGCGTGCGCAGCGGGTTCACGGTCGGAACTTTACGTGTTCACAAGGGGGAAACGCAGGTACCTGGTGATCGTGTCCGCAGAAGATGATCTTTCTACTGCCCCAGGTGCAGCCGTGCGAAGAGCAGCGCCTCGGCGAGATCGCGGGCCCGCTGGGCGGCGCCGGTCGCGTGCCGGGTGTTGATCTCGAGCACGATCTGACCGGCGAAATCACTGCTGACGAGCTTCTCCAGCAGTTCGGCGCACGGCTGGTTCCCGCGCCCGGGCACCAGGTGCTCGTCCTTCGGGACGCCGGTGCCGTCGGCGAGGTGGACGTGCCCGAGCCCGGCGCCCATCCGGTCGGCGAGCGCCAGCGCGTCCATCCTGGCCGCCGCGGTGTGCGACAGGTCCAGCGTGTAGTGCCGGAACCCGACATCGGTCGGATCGATGGACGGCCGGAAAGCCGACACGCGCGCGTTGCGCGAACCACCCGGCGGCCGCACCTTGAACATGTTCTCGACCGCGATCTCGATGCCGCTGGCGTCTTCGAGCTCCCGGACGAGCCCGGGAAAGGCGTCACCGTAGCGGCGCTGCCAGCGGAACGGCGGGTGCACCACGACGGTGCGGGCGCCCAGCTCGACGGCGGCGTCCACGGACCGGCGCAGCCGCACCTCCGGATCCGGCGACCAGACGCGCTGGGTGATCAGCAGCGACGGCGAGTGGATCGACAGCACGGGCACGCCGGTGCGCCGCGACCAGCGTCGCAACGCCGAGACGTCCTGGCTGACCTGATCGGCCCACACCATCACCTCGACGCCGTCGAAGCCGAGGTCCGCGGCCAGCTCGAACGCGGCACCGGCGCCGAGTGGCCACACCGACGCCGTCGACAGCCCGACGGGGACATGGGCCGAGGATTCGCTCACGCCGCCCATCCTGCCTGCTGCTCGCTCCAGTGCCCCGCGCCGGTCACCGTGGCGCCGCGCCGGGCGACCTCGGGAAGGTGCCGGAGCTGCCCGGCCGCTCGGCTAACGTGACACGAGCTGCAGTGCCGCGGGTGTCACCGTGACGACCAGGCCGACCAGTACCGCGAGGACCGTGGTCTGCAGGTCCTCGGCGCGGCGGATCTTCCGCACGATCCAGACCAGCCCGACGATCACCACCAGCGCGCCGATCAGCGCGGCGGGGGCGAGGTTGACCCACAGCCAGTTGAAGCCCAGCCAGACCCCGGCACCACCGACCACGCCGAGGGCGAGCTGACCCGCCAGCACCAGCCACTGCTTGCCCGGTGACCCGGCGGGTTCGGCTTCGGCGACAGGTTCGGCGGCCGGGGCGTCCTCGTCGTACTCGTCCTCGTACTCGCCGGACTGCTCGTAGCCGTAGTCGTCGCGGTCGAAGTCGGGGGGACCGTCCGGGTAGGACGGCTCGTCGAACTCGCGCTCGTACTCGTCGAGGTTGTCGGGCGCGTCCTCGCGGCCGGGAGCGAACGGCATCGGCGCCGGGTGGCCCATGGTGGGCGGGCCGCCGTCGTCGTAGTCGTCGTGGGCCGGGTAGTCCTCGGCCTCCGGGTACGGCTCGGGTTCGGCCTCGGCGGGCGGCACCGGCGGGACGACCGGCATGACGCCGACCTCGGTGTCCTCCAGCTGTTCCTTCTGCCGCCGCTTGCGCCAGCCCGCCAGCCCGGCGGGCGGGACGTCGCCCGCGGGCGCCTCGGGCTCGTCGGCGACGGCCGCGAACTGCTCGGTGTGCGGCTCGGCCTTGGGGGCCTGCCGCCGCCCGGGGGCCCGGCGTGGGCGCCGGGGCGCGTTCTCGGGCGCCGGGGCGGCGAAGGTGCCGCTCGCCATCGGGCCCGGCGCGGGCGGGGCGTCGGCGTCGGGCGCGCCGTCGAGGCCGTCCAGCCGGGCCGCCAGCGGGCCGGCGGGCGGTGGCGGGGCCTGGCCGGGGCGCCGGCGGACCGGCTGCACCTCTTCGCGGGTCTCTTCGGCTGCGGGCGGAGTGGGCGGCGCAGGCGGGCCAGCGGGCGGGCGCGGCGGTCGACGCGGCGGCACCGGCATCTGGCCGGACTCCTGCGGGCGCGCGAACTGCCCCGACTCCTGGGGCGGCCGGGCGAACTGACCCGATTCCTGCGGCGGGCGGACGAACTGTCCCGACTCCTGCGGCCGGACGAACTGGCCGGACTCCTGCGCGGCGGGCCGCGCGGGAGGGGCAGGAGGGGCGGGCGGCTGCACGTTCGGCCGCGGCAGCGGCTGCGATTCCTGCGGCATCGGCCGCGGCGCGGGCGGGGTGTCCCCGGCCGGGCGGCGCCGCGACGTGGGTGCCGCGGGCGGGGCCGGCGGGGCCCCTGGCGGCGGGCCGTCGGCCGTGACCCGGTCGATGATGGCCTGCGGAGCGGTGTCGCCGACGCTCGCTCTCCGCCGTCCACCGGGTTCCGGGGCCGGGTCGTCGTCCTCGGCGGCACGCCTGCGGCGGCGCCGTGAACTCTCGACCTGCCCGCCGTGTTCGGCGAGCAGTTCGGCCACGGTCTTCTGCGGCTGGTCGCCTCCGGTCTGATCCGTCATACCGTGCTGTCCCAAGCGCGCTCGGGGGTTACCGCACGGGGTAAGTCGGTACCCGACGGGTCGCCGGCGGCGCCGCGCGCGCTGAACACCGTCCTCTGCATCTCCGTCACCTCTTCACCGTGCCCGTTTTCCGTCAGCGAAGTCCAGTCCGCTGCTGTCACCGGTCTTCTCCCGCGCCGAAGCGCCGGGAAAGACCGGCCCCAGTGTCGTCCGCACCGTTGGAATGGTCCAGCCGCCGCAGGATGACACCCTCTCGCAGAGCCCATGGGCAGATCTCGAGTTCTCCGAGAGAAAGCGCTCGCATGGCGCCCTGCGCCACCAGCGCCCCCGCCACCAGCTGGTGGGACCGGCTCGCGCTGACCCCTTCCAGGTGCGCCAGCTCGCCCGAAGGCATCCGCGAAATGAAGGCGAGAAGCTGACGCAGTGCGGTGTCGGTGAGGGTACGTCGGACGCGGGGGCCGCTCGCCGAGGGGGCGGCTCCAGTGAGCCTGGCCAGCGAGCGGAACGTCTTCGACGTCGCGACGACCCGGTCGGGTTCACCCCATTTGGCGACCTTCTTGGCGAGCCCGGCGAGCTGGTCCTCAAGCCAGGCCGACGTCGCGACGAGCTCCGAGCGGGTCGGCGGGTCGTGCTGGAACCGGGTCCTGGTGATGCGACCGGCGCCGAGCGGAAGGGATTCGGCGAGCTGGGGTTCCTCGTCGACGCCCATCGCGACCTCCAGCGAACCGCCGCCGATGTCGAGGACCAGCAGGTTCCCCGCCGACCAGCCGAACCACCGGCGGACCGCGAGGAACGTCAGCCTCGCCTCGTCGACGCCGGAGAGGACCTTGAGTTCGACCCCGGTCTGCTCGGCGACCCTGGCCAGCACTTTCGCGGAGTTCCTGGCCTCGCGTACCGCCGAGGTGGCGAAGGCCATGACCTCCTCGCAGCCGAGCCGCGCGGCGGCGGCCTTGGCCGATTCCACCGCGCCGACCAGCTCGTCGGCCCCCTGCCTGCTGAGGTCGCCGGAACGGGTGATCTGCTCGGCCAGCCGCAGCACCGACTTTTCGGAATGCATGGGGGTCGGGTGGGCGCCGCGATGGGCGTCGACCACGAGGAGATGGACGGTGTTGGAACCGACGTCGAGTACCCCTAGGCGCACGAGGGTCCAGCGTACCGGCCGCACGGCCAGGTCACGAAATCGTAACCAACGCCACAGCCTTCCGTACGGTTTTCGTTGCCCGTCAGCACTCGACGCGGCGCCGGTCGATCAGCGAGAACGCTTCAACGCGGAGAGGAACGCGGTGAACGCCTCGCCCGAGAAGGCCAGCTCGCCCGCCTCCCGCGCCTTGGTGTCCCGGACGTGGGCTCGGGCACCCAACGCCACCTCGACGCACGCGTTGACCTGCCCACCCGAGTAACTGCTCTTCCGCCAGTTCAGGGCCACCTCGACGCATGCGTTGTTCGTGCCGCCCGAGTGACTACTCTTCCGCCAATTCCTGTTCGTCATCATCTGCCAGTGCCCTCATCTGCTGCTCGATCAGGTGAGCCGAGTCGTCAGGGGACAACGCGGCGAGTACGGCGTCTTCGAATGCGGTGGTGAAGCGCTGCACATCGCCTTCATTCTCCACCCAAGCCCCACCCGCCGTGTACTCCAGATAGACACCCGGAGCTTCGTTCCCTGCGTAGTCGATGATGTGCCAACCACCAGCCATCGTTCCGTACGCGCCAGCTGACAAGGGCATGATCTGGAGCGTCACGTGTGACAACTTTGCCGCCCGCAACAGGTGAGCCAGCTGCGCGCGCAGTACTGCGCGGCCACCCACTTCACGCCGAATGACGGCCTCGTCCAGGACAACATGCAGCTTCAGGGGGTCGGGTTCCCAAAGGAGCTGTTGCCGATCCGTGCGCACGGCCATCGCGCCGTCCACGACGACATCGTAGAAGCGATGCCCGGCAGCGAAGAGCGCTCGCGCGTAGTCCTTGGTCTGCAGGAACCCTGATACGACCATCGACTCCACGACGCGGATTCCGCTTGCCTCGCGCTCGGCGTTAACCAGATACCGAAAGGCTTTGGGTGCCTCGGCGGGCAGGCGGACCGGTTTGGGCTCGTCGCGGGCCTGTTCCCACAGCTTGACCGCCAGCTCCCGAGCCGCGTCGCTCGCGCCGTAGAACCCGAGCAGCGCCAGCACCGTCGACCAGACCGGGAGCACGTGCCCGGACTCGTAGCGGCTCACGGTGCTTTCGGAGGCCTTCAGCTCATCCGCCGGAGCGGCGAGCGCGTGACCGGCCGTGGTCCGGAGTTCGAGAAGGAAGTGGCCAAGTCGCTTCTTGGCCCTCGTCGGGGACGCCATGCGCTGCATCGTAGCGACCTTGCACGTGCGCGAGCATCACTCTTTACGGGCATTGCCCATGCAATTGCGCGTCTCTACCGTTGCACAAGCCGGTGGGGTGGAGTGCCCCGGAAGACGGGTGGCGTCGCATGGTGGTGAAGCGCCCGTCGCCACCCCACCGGCCCTAACCGAGGAGGTTGTAGATGGACGGCTCCGTCGCGACAGACGAAGAGGGCGCGTCGCCCGTGTCACGCACCGAGGGCGTCATCGACCAGGCTCGCACGCTGCGCGCCCACCTGGACGAACTGCTGGTCTGGCTCAGGTTCCAGCGCCAGGACCCGGAGGCGTTCCCCAACGCCCTCCGCTCGGTCGGCAACGCGCTCCGCTTCACCGGCGAGGACCTGGTCGCCCACGCCGATGAACTCGCCCGCGCCAACCAGTGACGTGGCGGATCAGGACTCGAACTTGTAGCCCAGCCCGCGCACCGTGACCAGGTGCCGCGGCGACCCTGGGTCCGGCTCGATCTTCGACCGCAACCGCTTGACGTGGACGTCGAGCGTCTTGGTGTCGCCGACGTAGTCCGCGCCCCACACCCGGTCGATGAGCTGACCGCGGGTGAGCACCCGGCCGACGTTGCGCAGCAGGTACTCCAGCAGGTCGAACTCCTTGAGCGGCAAGGAGACCTCGGCCCCGTCCACGGTGACGACGTGGCGTTCGACGTCCATCCGCACCGGGCCGGCCGCGAGCACCAGCGGGGTCAGCGCGTCACCGGTGTCGCCCTCGCCGCCGCGGCGCAGGACCGCGCGCACCCGCGCGATCAGCTCCCGCGCGGAGTAGGGCTTGGTGACGTAGTCGTCGGCGCCCAGTTCGAGGCCGACGACCTTGTCGATCTCGCTGTCGCGCGCGGTCACCATGATCACCGGGACCGCGGAACGCTGACGCAGCTGCTTGCACACGTCGGTCCCGCTCATCCCGGGCAGCATGAGGTCGAGCAGCACGATGTCGGCGCCGTTGCGGTCGAACTCCTCCAGCGCCTGCTGGCCGGTGCCCGCGACGGCGGCGGTGAAGCCCTCCTTGCGGAGCAGGAAGGCGAGCGGGTCGGCGAACGACTCTTCGTCCTCGACTATGAGAACCCTCGTCACAGGTTTCCTCCATGATCCGGGCTGTCCTGCCCTGTGGCCACGAGCCGGGGTGTCCGCTCGGGGGTCTTCTCCTGCCGCCCCGCCGGGATCGCGGTGCGGCCGGGTTCGGATGCGGGTTCGCCCGCGTGCGCGGGGATGCGCAGGGTGAACGTGGAGCCGGTGCCGGGACGGCTCCAGAGTCCCACGGATCCGCCGTGGTTGGCGGCGACGTGCTTGACGATCGCCAGGCCGAGGCCGGTGCCGCCGGTGGCGCGCGAGCGGGCCTTGTCCGCGCGGTAGAACCGCTCGAACACGCGCTGCTGGTCCTCCTCTGCGATGCCGATGCCGCGGTCGGTGACGGCTATCTCGACCACCCCGTCGCGCAGCCGCCTGCTGATCGACACCGGGCTGCCGGGCTGCGAGTACGCGACGGCGTTCTCCAGCAGGTTCGACAACGCGGTGACCAGCAGCGTCCGGTCGCCTTCGACGAGCAGGCCGCTGGCCGCGTCGGTGGTCACGGTGATCTCGGCGGATTCGGCGGAGATCGAGGCCCGGCCCAGCGCCTCACGGACGACGGCGTCGACCTCGACGACGTTCAGATCGGGCAGCCGCTCGGCACCCTGCAGCCGCGAAAGCGCGATCAGTTCCGTGACGAGCTGGCCGAGGCGCGTGGACTCGCGGAGGATCTTGCCGCCGAAGCGGCGGACCTCCTCGGTGTCCTCGGCGGCGTCGAGGACGGCCTCGGTGAGCAGCGCGATCGCGCCGACCGGGGTCTTCAGCTCGTGGCTGACGTTCGCCACGAAGTCGCGGCGGACCGCTTCGAGCCGGATCGCCTCGGAGTGGTCGACGGCCTCGACCACGGTGAACCCGTCCCCCAGCGAACGGACCAGGCCGAGCACCGCCTCGGGCTGGCGGCCGCGGGCCTCCAGCGGCGAAAGGTCGATCTCCATCGGCTCGTCGGTCTCGACGACCTGCTCGGCCGCCTTGCGGGCGCGCGGGTCGGCCTGGTTGACCTTCACCAGGCCGAGCTCGTAGGCCCGCGGGTTGTGCAGCACCATGTCGCCGAACTTGTTGAGCACGACGACGCCGTTGTTCGAGGAGCGGATGAGCCGGGCCAGCAGCTCGGCCACGGTGGGGCCGGCGGGGCGCCGGGCTTCCCCCCTTCGGGTGCGGATTTTGGCCGCGAGGAAGCCGACAACCACGCCGACCACCAATGCGCCGATGGCCAGTGCGAGTGAAGCAGGCGTGGTCACGGGGGAATCGTAAGCATCGAAGTGGCCTTCCGGCCTAGTCCCGGATGCCTTGTCGTGAGCACCGTGACACCTCCAGGCGACAAGTTCGCCCTGGTGTCAGGCCTCGTTCACGTTTCGGACGCCGTGCCGAGACCTTCGATAGACCGTATGTCCTCTTCGGACAACTTCAGTCCGCCCGCCGCGACATTCTGTTGGAGATGGTCGATATCCCCCGTTCCGGGGATGGCCAGCACGTTCGGTGACCGATGCAGCGTCCACGCCAGCCGGATCTGCGCGGCGGTGACCCCGTGGTGTCGCGCGACGGTTTCGACCCGTTCGTCCACGGCCGCCTGCCCGCTGGCGACCGCGAAGAACGGCACGAACGCGATCCCCTGCTCCGCGCAGAGCCGCACGAGGTCGTCGTCCTCGCGCCGCGCGGTCAGGCCGTACTGGTTCTGCACGCAGACCACCGGCGCGATCGCCTTGGCCTCGGCGAGGTGTTCCGGCCCGACGTTCGAGATGCCGAGCTCGCGGATCAGCCCGGCCTCGCGCAGTTCGGCGAGCGCGCCGAAGCGGTCGGCCAGCGAACCGGTGCCGCGTTCGAGCTGCTCGCCGAGCCGCAGGTTGACGACGTCGAGGTGCTCGCGGCCGAGCTGGCGGAGGTTCTCCTCGACCTGCCCGCGCAGTTGCTCGGGCCGCGCGGGCGGCAGCCATTCGCCCGAGGCGTCGCGGCCGGGGCCGACCTTGGTGGTGATGACCAGGTCGTCGGCGTACGGCGCGAGCGCGGTGTTGATCAGCTCGTTCGCCGAGTAGGCGCCGGAGAAGTAGAACGCGGCGGTGTCGATGTGGTTCACGCCCAGCTCGACGGCGCGGCGCAGCACCGCGATCGCCGTCTCGCGGCCCCGGCCCTCGCCGCCGCCCATCAGGCGCATGGCGCCGAAGCCGAGGCGGTTGACGGTGAACGAGCCGAGCTGCCAGGTACCCGCCGCGGCGGCGGGAGTGGTTGTCCGTGTCATGCCTTCAAGGCTCTTCTCCGCGCCCGGATCGCGCCGGGTTTGGCAGCATGCTGCCAAACCGGAGGACACTGGCCGGGTGGAGACGATCAGGGACGTCGTCGCGGTGCGCGGCGAACAGGAGCTGTTCGACCGGACGGCGCACCTCTTCGAGCGCGCGTCGGACATCGCGTGCGCCGCGCGCGACCTGCACACCTGGGCCACTTCGCAGCGTCAGGTGCGGCACGGCGGGGCCTCCGGCGCTCCCCGCGACCTGCGGATCCGCAAGATCTACCTGCCGGGCGTGCTGCTCGCCCCGGACGCGGCCGCCGAGCTGGCCGAACGCGTCGCGCTCGGTGCCCGGATCCGGATCACCACCGCCGAGATCAACGAGACGATCCTGCTGGACGGGCGGGTCGCGATCCTCGCGGGCGACCAGTCGGGCGGGGTGCGGACCTACAGCGTGCTGACGCGACCCGAGCTGGTACAGGGCATCTCGTCGCTGTTCGACGCCGCGTGGCGCTCCGCGGTGGACCTGGCCGTCTACGACGCGCGGTTCGCGGAACTGCGGGAGCAAGTGCCGCGGATTCTCGAACTGCTGTCGTCCGGCTGCAAGGACGAGACGGCCGCGCGCACGCTCGGCGTCGGCCTGCGGACGTACCGGCGGTGGGTCGCCGAGCTGATGACCGCGCTCGGCGCGACCTCCCGCTTCCAGGCCGGGGCCCGCGCCAGGGAAGCGGGGCTGCTGTGAAGGCGCGCCTGGCGCGGTAGTGCCTAGCCGCGCAACGCGTCCACCGGCTCGATCGAAGCGGCCCGCAGCGCCGGGTACGCCCCCGCCAGCAGCCCGACCAGCGCACCAGCCACCGGGGAGGCCAGCACCACGAGCGGGTCGACGACGGCCGTCCACTCGCGCACGAGTGCCACCAGGACGACGGTGAGCACGCCGAGGCTGGTACCGACCAGCCCGCCGAGCAGCCCCAGCACCGCGGACTCGGTGACGAACTGGGCCGCGATCTGCCGCCGCCGCGCGCCGAGCGCACGCCGCAGGCCGATCTCCGCGGCCCGTTCCATGACCGACACCAGCGTGGTGTTGGCGATCCCGACCGCGCCGATCACCAGCGCCAGCCCGGCGAGGAGCAGGAACAGGCTGTCGACGTCCGCGGCCACCGTGTCGCGCAGTGACCGGGGATCCGGTGGGGCCGCGACGGAAAGCAGCTGTGGCGCTTCGGGACGCAGCGCCGTCGGCAGCTGGGCCGCGACGACCTGTGCGCTGCCGAGCCGGGTCTCGACCAGCATCTTCGCCGGGTCGTCCGGCGCGGGCGGACCGTAACCGTCGAGCGCGGTGGTGGCCGGGACGATCACGCCGAGACCGGCCTGGGGCAGCCGTTCCGGCGTGCGGACGATACCGATCACCGTGTAGGCACGGCCCCCGAGGAACACCGCGGGCTGGGCGTCGAGCCGGGAGACACCGAGCTGCGCCGCGGCCGGCACCCCGAGCAGCGCCACTCGTTCGCCCCGCCGCTCGTGGAACTCGTCGAACAGGGTGCCGCTCACGACCGGGGTGTGCGCCGCCCGCAGCGCTCCCGGGGACACCGCGTAGACGTCCAGCGTGTGGGCGTCCCGGGCTCCCGGCAGCGCCCGGGCACTGACCTGGGTGCCCGGCGGCAGCGGGACCCTCCAGTACCGGCCCGCGTCGGCGACCCCGTTCACCGCCCGCGCCCGCTGGTCCGCGTCGGCCGGGAAGTCCAGCACCGGGTCGATGGTCCGCACCTTGGCCCCGGCGTCGGTCACCGTGACCTCGGTCGCCGACAGCACCGTGAACCGGGCGCTGATCTGCCCTGCCGAGGTGGCGGTGAAGCCGAGGATGGCCACCAGCGAGGCGGTGCCGATCACGGTGCCGAGCATGGTGAGCGCCGAACGCGCGGGCCGCTGCAGCAGCCCGGCCAGCGCCTCCGCGGCCAGGTCCCGGATGGCGAGCGCCGATCTTCGGGGGCGCCGCACGGTCACCGCCCCCGCCCGTTCGCGGCCTGCCGCTCCCGCATGGTGCCGTCGGAGATCTCGAGCACCCGGCCCGCCCTGGCCGCGACGACGGGATCGTGGGTGATCACCACCATGGTCAGGCCTGCCTCGTGCAGACCGCCGAACAGGTCCAGCACCGCGGACGTGGTGCCGGAGTCGAGGTTGCCGGTCGGTTCGTCGCACAGCAGCAGGCTCGGCCGGTTGACCAGCGCCCTGGCGATCGCGACCCGCTGGCGTTCGCCGCCGGACATGGTCGTGGGCAGCGCGTCGCGACGGGCGCCGAGGCCGACCCGCTCGAGTGCCTCGTGCGCCCGGGTCCGGCGCAGCCGCCGCGGCGTCCGGTTGTAGAGCATGGCCAGCTCGACGTTCTCGGTGGCCGTCCGATGGGGCAGCAGGTGGAACGCCTGGAAGACGAACCCGACCGTGCTCCCGCGCACCGTGGTCCGGTCGGCGTCCGGCAACCCGGCGACGTCGACGCCGTTGAGGGCGTAGACCCCGCCGGTCGGCGTGTCCAGCATGCCCAGCAGGTTCAGCAGCGTGGACTTCCCGGACCCGGACGGTCCGACCACCGCGACGTACTCGCCGGCCCGCACGGTCAGATCGGTGGCGCGCAGGGCGTGCACCGGCGGGGTGCCGGGATAGACGCGGTGCACCCCGCGCAGCGCGATCACCGGCGGTACCTCCGCCACGGCGTTCACCGGCCGATCACCACCTGGTCTCCTTCCGCGAGGTCACCCGCGACCGGCGTGATCTCGACCAGACCGCCGCCGGAGCGGCCCGCCCTGACCTCGACCGTCCGCTGCGTACCAGCCGCGCCCGCGACGACGACCCGGGTCCGCCCGTCGCCCGAGGACGTCACGGCCGCCGAGGGCACCGCGAGCACCGGCCCCCCGGTCTGCGCGAACTTCAGCGTGAGCCGGACGTCCTGGCCGATCAGCGCGGGTTCGAGCGGAGTGTCCGGGGTGATCGTCACGGCCACGTACGAGGTCCCCGACGCCTGCCCCTTGCCCTGCTGGTCCCCTGAAGCGCTGGGCGGGTTCTGGGGCTGCTCCCCGATCGCGGCGACCTTTCCCGCGCCGCGGAACCCGGTCACCTCGGAGTCGATCTCCGCGACGGCACCGGGCTGGACGAGGCTCCGGTCGGCCGGGTCGAGGCGGCCGATCACCTGCAGCCTGCCCGAGGACAACGTGACCAGCGGGGCCTCCACCGCCTTGCCGGGCTGAGCGCCCTGTTTGGTGACCCTGGCCGGGAACGACGGCAGGAAGACGAGTTCCGCCTGCGGCACCATCGGGCCGGTCCTGGCGTCCAGGTCGGCCAGCCGTTTTTCCGCCGTGCGCAGATCCGCGCGGGCGTCCTCGACGACATGCGGGGACGCGGGCTGTCCCGGCGCGGCCTGTCCCTCGGAGACATCGCGCAGCCGTCGCTTCGCCTGCGTCACGGCGTCCTGCGCGGCCTGCGTCGCCGCCTGGTCCTCGCCGGACGCGCCGCCCGCGCCACCGGTCGTCGGCACGGCGAAACCCAGCCGCTCGTAGTACGCCCGCACGGCCCGCTTGGTCGCGGCGCCGAACACCCCGTCCGGATCACCGGCACTGGGGAATCCCAGCTCGGCGAGCGCACGCCGCAGCCCGGCCACGTCCTTTCCGGTGTCGCCCGGCCGGAGGTCGCGATAGGCGGGCTCGGTGCCGGGCAGCGCGACGAGCGGCCTGCCCGACACCTCGACGAGCACGTCACCGGCGTTGACGGTGTCCCCCGCGGCCTTGCACACCGCGGTCACCACGGGCTTCGGCCCCGCCGCGGCACCGGCGGGGCCCCCTGCCGGGACGGGTGTGGCCTGGACGTCGTCGGTCCCGGCCACGGTTCCCCGCACCACGACGGTGGTGCCCACGACCTGACGCTTGACCGGTGCCGTCAGCACGGTCGGCGCGACCGGACGTTCCTCGGCCGCCAGCTGTGCCGGCGATTTCACGAACGCGGCACCCGCCACCCCGCCCGCGGTGAGCAGCACGACGGCACCGGCCACCAGCAGCAGCACCCTTTTACGACGTTTCAGCACGCTGCCCGGCGCGGTTTCCTTTTCGCGGGGGACACCGCCGGGGGACGAGCCGTCAGCCGCCATTGGCCACAATCTGTTCCGCCGCCTTGACGACCAATTGCCAGGTGTCACGCAGCTGGTTCAGCGCGGGCGCGTTCTTTTCGAGCAACGCCTGCTGATATCCGCTTTCCACGGCGAACCGGATCCCCGGCAGGTTTGTGCGCTGTTTGCACGTGACATCGGCGACGGCGGTGGCGATTTCGGCCGACGACCGCGGTGCCGGCCACTTCTGCTTGCGCGGTTCCTCCGGCGACTTGTACGCATACCCGGATTCGGCCATGCACGCGCTCCACGCCGCGTTCACCGCGACGACCCTGCTGTCCCCCTGCGCGCGTTCGGCGGCCTGTGCCGCGAGCCTGCCCGCCAGTTCCTTGTCGAGCTTGTCGTACTCGGGCACATGCACGACGGAGGCCTCGAAACAGCCGCCGCTGCCCTCGTTTTCGGGCGGGGCGAAGCCGTAGAGCGCCTTGACCCAGGCCGCACCGTGCTTCTGCACCGCGTCGTCCAGCGTCGGCAGTTTCACGCCCTGCTCGCCGAGCGACTGCAGGGTTCCGGTGCCCGGCGGCGAGTAGCCCGATTCCTTCGCCTGAGCGAGATCGTTGATGCCGTATGCGGGCAGCGGCACGCTGTCGCCCTTGGCCTTGCCACCGCCGGGGGCGTCGTCCGTCTTGTAGTCGAATCCCTTTTCCCGCATGCATTTCGTGGTGAGAATGACGCCCGCCTTGTCCAGCGTTTCCTGACGGCCCGCCGCGAGCCGGACGTACGGGTCGAGCGGGAGGTGGACCGCCGCCGGATCGGCCGGGGCGGGAGCCGGGTTCGCCGGAACCGCGGGCTCCGGAAGCGATCCCGCGTCGGGGGTGCCGGACGGGCCCGCGGCGCAGGAAGCCGCCAGCACCAGGAGAAAACCGAACGCCGGAAGAAGAACCGAACGTCTCTTCATACGAGCCCACCCTACCAGTTCCTGTTTTCCGATAGACGGCGGAAAAGCTTTCCGGACGCCGATACGACGTCCGGAAAGCTCAGAAATCACCGCCATTGGCCACGAATTACGAAACCGCCGCGGAGGCGGGGCCGGTCATTCAGCAGCCACGGCCGTCGACACTGAGATAGTCACCTCGGCTCCAGCCGACCACCCCGGTCGTGTCGTTGCGGTGGTAGCCCCACCAGTAGCTGCCCACTTTCCGCGCCACCGTGCTGCACTGGCCCTGCCCCTGGTAGCCGAGCCCCTTGACAGTGCCTCCGTCGGGCACCGACCTGATCCGGATGCCCTGGCCGATGTAGTCACCGTGCCAGCCCGCCGAAGCGACACCGGTGCCCAGCAGCAGGAACGCCGACGCGAGCGCTGCCAGCGTGACGAAAAACTTGCGCATCGTACGATCTCCCAATCATCGAGTAGGGATGACCTTTCAGCACCCGGTTTCCACACGACGAATTCACCGGCGGAAACAGGGCACCATTTCGATGCCCGCCGAAAAGCCTCGTCCGGGTCGAACCGGCTCGACGACGAAATCGAGCTTCCCCCTCCCCATTGCACGCCCGAGACGATCAAGCTCACCGGATTCGATGATGCTCGAAAAGAAAATGACGGATCCCTCCGGATCGCCCTTCCCCTTGTCCTGCACATCGGCAGGTATGACCATTCGTCACATCATGACGAAATCCCCTGGAGCCCCTGAGTCGAACAGTGTGAACGGCCATCGGCCACGGAATCGGAAGCCGCGACCGATGTCGACGGTCCATCGATTCCCAATCTACCAACGCCGCCGAGCGCCGGGCAACGACGTCCGGGCGATATCCGGACAGTTCACCCTTTCAGCGCACGGGGGACAAAAAACGGCCGGCCGATTCGGGCACGAATGCCAGAAATCGACCGGCCGTCGGAAATTTTCCGGCGATATACCGTCAGCGTCCCTGGTTGGCGACGGCGGCCGCGGCCTCCTTGGCGGCGTCCGGGTCGAGGTACTCGCCACCCGGCTTGACCGGCTTCAGGTCCTCGGTCAGGTCATAGCGCAGCGGGATGCCGGTCGGGATGTTCAGGCCCGCGATGTCCGCGTCCGAGATGCCGTCGAGGTGCTTCACCAGCGCGCGCAGCGAGTTGCCGTGCGCGGCGACGAGCACGGTCCGGCCCGCCCGCAGGTCCGGCACGATCGCGGTCTCCCAGTACGGCAGCAGCCGCGCCACGACGTCCTTGAGGCACTCGGTCAGCGGCGCCGCGTCGCCGAGGCCGGCGTAGCGCGGGTCGCCCGCCTGGCTGAACTCGTCCGCCGGGTCGATCTCCGGCGGCGGGGTGTCGTACGAGCGGCGCCAGAGCATGAACTGCTCCTCGCCGAACTCGTCGAGGGTCTGCTTCTTGTTCTTGCCCTGCAGCGCGCCGTAGTGCCGCTCGTTGAGCCGCCAGTCGCGCCTGACCGGGATCCAGTGCCGGTCGGCGGCGTCGAGCGCGATGTTCGCGGTCGAGATCGCGCGCCGCAGCAGCGAGGTGTGCACGACGTCCGGGAGCAGCCCGGAGCCTGCCAGCAGCTGCCCGCCCTTGCGGGCCTCGCCCTCGCCCTGCTCCGACAGCGGCACGTCGACCCAGCCGGTGAACAGGTTTTCCGCGTTCCACGTGCTCTGCCCGTGTCGCAGCAGCACCAGCGTCCCAAGTTCGGCCATGCCCACAGCCTGCCAGAACCCTTCCGCGCGCCCGCCGCGAGGCCGGGTTGCCGGGCCGGCTTGAACGGTGTTCTACACAGAGTGCGTTACCGATGAGTAACACTTTCACCCGACCAGAAGGCCGACTGTCAACAAGCGCGAAAAAAGGTGCAATGCACTCCACTCCGTTATCCCCGGTAGGAAAGTTCACTCGAACGGAGTAACCAGTAGTCTTGTGATTACTGGTCGACATCTGACAGGTTTGGCTACGTCCTACTCGGCCGGATTCCACGCACTCCCCGGCCGGAGTCGGGTACGACCGCGGCTCGTCTCCCCCCTGCCGAGCCGCGGCCCGCCAGGCCCCGTTGGCATCCCCCTCGTCACCGGGTCCACCGAGGCGGGAACTTCAGCGGGACGGCTCGAGATCGCGACTCCCCCCTCCCTCGAGCCGTTCCGCTGACCGGCTTCGCCTAGTCGGAAACCTGGCGGTTTCCTCCCGGTGTCCCGTTTCGTAGTGGGGGGGGGGGGCCCCCCCCCCCCCCCCCCGCCACCCCGCCCCCCCCCCCCCCCGGCCCCCCCCCCCCCCCCCGGGGGGGCCCGGGGCCCCCCCCCCCCCCGGCGGCCGCCGCGGCGCCGCCCCGCCTCTCCCCCCCTCCACGGGGAGGCCCCTGTGCGCGGCTGCGCATTGTCGCAACCCTGGGGGTTACGTCCGGGTGGGCCGTTTCGTTGTGGGGGCCGAGCCCCCACACCCCCACGGTGCGTCCGGTGCCGGACCCAGCGTGGTCGCCCCGCCTACGCGGTGGGTATCTCTGCTGCCTCCGGCTCGGCTGCGCTCGGCTTCGCCTCGCGGCGCTTGCGGAGGTACCAGAGCACCGCGACGGTGGGGACGCCCAAGACGAGCAGGAAGGGGGCCATCGCGCCGACGACGGTGAGCAGGCCGCCGCCGAAGACCAGGAAGGCGTGCCAGCCGCCCGCCAGGCCGCCCAGGAAGCCGCTCGGCCCCTCGGGCGCGGGGGCAGGAGGCGGCGTGCCCTCGGAGACCGTCAGCGTGATCGTGGACATCGCTACGCTGCCCGCCAGCGAGTTGCGACGCTGCTCCAGAGACTCCAGATCCGCCTCCCGGCGCGTCAGCTCGGTCTCCACCGACGAGATCTCCGTGACCGACGTCGCCTTCGCCAGCAGCGCCCGCATCCGCTCGACACTCGCCCGCTGCGTCGCGAGCCGGGCCTCGACGTCGACGGTCTGCTCGGTGACGTCCTGGGTGTTCAGCTCGCGCTTGACGGTCTTCCCCAGCCCGGCCAGCTCGTCCAGTACCCCGTCGAGCTTCTCGGCGGGCACGGCGAGGCTCAGCGTCGCGTGCGTGCCGCCGCTGCTCTCCTGCCCGGTGTAGCCGCCGGCGGCCTGCGAGACCTGACGTGCGCGCCCGATGACGTCGGCCACCTTCGGTGTGCTCAGTTCCAGCCGCGCGGTGCGCACCAGCTTCCGGTCGCTGACGCCCGGCTGGCCGACCGGCACCGGCGCCCCGCTCTTGCCCTTGTCCGGCTGCGGCGCCTTGCCCTGCTCCACCGGCGCGGAGTTGCCCGAGCCCGCGCTGTCGGCACGCATCGGCGCCGCGCTTTCCTTCGCCCCGTTCGTGCATCCCGCGAGCACCAGCGCCAGCCCGGCCGCCGCGAGCGCCGCTCTCCACCTGGTCCGCATCCGTGTTCTCCCTCCAGTCATGGCGGGAGGACGAACGGGACGATCAGCGCGGTTGCACGCGCCTGGTCACGAGTCGGTCAAGCCAGGCTCGTGCGGTTTCGCGGGGTCGACCAGATGCCGGAACGCCTGGAGGTTCGCCAGCGACTCGCCACGCGAGACCCGCCAGTCCCATTCACGCTTGATCGACGTCGCGAACCCGAGCTCCAGCAGGATGTTGAAATCGCCGTCGGCGGCCTCGACAACCTGGCCGAGAATCTTGTCCAATTCGGACTCGGTGACCGTGTCGATGCCGAACCGGCCGACCAGGTAGATGTCCCCCATACTGTCCACTGTGTAGTGAACCCCGTACAGTTTCGCGTTGCGCTGCAACAGAAAACGGTAAACGTCCTCATGCGACTCGTCGGGACGGCGGCAGACGAACGCCTCCACCGAGAACGCGTGGTCACCCTCGACGAGCCAGCAGTTCGTCTGGAGCTTCTTGGTTCCGGGCAGTGTCACGAAGTACTTGCCGGGACCCCGCCGGTCGTACTTCAGCTCCGCGGCGTCCAAAGTGGACTTGATGACGGCGTCGAGCATCAGACGGCAACCTCCGAACGTAGTTCCAGCGCCCGCCGGAACGCGGTGGTGGCCTGAGCATAGATGTCCAGCAGCGAGTCCGTGGTGCGCCGCCA
Organism: Amycolatopsis sp. NPDC059027; assembly: GCF_042739735.1. NCBI lineage: Bacteria > Bacillati > Actinomycetota > Actinomycetes > Pseudonocardiales > Pseudonocardiaceae > Amycolatopsis > Amycolatopsis sp. NPDC059027. The sequence continues at coordinate 22,349 of NZ_JBHYIK010000096.1, forward strand.
GGAGAACCGCCGCGCGTGGGTGACCGCGTTCGCCGCCAGCTCCGCCCGGCGCCCCGGCCGCAACGCGACCGACGCCAGCGCGTCCGCCCATTCCGGCGCGCCGTGCGAGGGCACCAGCAGCCCGGACACGCCGTGCGGCACGGCCACCGGCAGCCCGCCGACCTCGGCCGCCACCACCGGCGTCCCGCACGCCTGCGCCTCCAGCGCCACCAACCCGAAGGACTCGTTGTAGCTCGGCACCGCGACGACGTCGGCCGCACGGAAGACGTTCGCCAGCGCCTGCCCCGGCTGCGGCGGCAGGAACGAGACGTGCCGTTCGATCCCCAGCGAGACGGCCAGTTCGCGCAGCGCCTGCGGCTGCTCCAGCCCTGTCCCCGACGGGCCGCCGACGACCAGAACGACCAGCCGCGACGCCACCTCCGGCCGCTTCCGCAGCAGCTCCGCCGCCGCGTGCAGGAGGACGTCCGGCGCCTTGAGCGGCTGGATGCGCCCGGCGAACGCGAGCACGACGGCGTCCTGCGGCAACCCCAGCGCGGCACGGGCCGTGTACTGCGAGCCCGGCGTGAAGCGGTCGAGATCCACCCCTGGCGGCACCGCGTGCACCATGTCCTGCGGCGCGTCGTACAGCTCGATCAGCTGACGCGCCTCGACCGGTGTGTTCGCCACCAGCCGGTCGGCCTCGGCGACGACCTGCTCCTCGCCGATCACCCGCGTCCGCGGCTCCGGCGTGTCCCCCTCGGCGAGCGCGGCGTTCTTGACCTTCGCGAGCGTGTGCGCGGTGTGCACGAGCGGGACGCCCCAGCGGTCCCGCGCGAGCCAGCCGACCTGGCCGGACAGCCAGTAGTGCGAGTGGATGAGGTCGTAGTAGCCGGGCTCGTGGAACGCCTCGGCCCGCAGCACGCCGGAGGTGAAAGCGCACAGCTGCGCGGGCAGTTCGTCGCGGCCCAGCGGCTCGAACGGCCCCGCCGGGACGTGCCGCACGGTGACCCCCGGCGCCAGCTCGGCCAGCGGCGGCTGGTCCGAGGAGGTGGCCCTGGTGAACACCTCCACCTCGACCCCGCGGCGGGCCATCTCGGTGGCGGTCTGGCTGATGTAGACGTTCATCCCGCCGGCGTCACCGGTGCCGGGCTGTTCCAGCGGAGACGTGTGCACGGACATGACCGCGATCCGGCGCGGCGCAGCACGAAACCCCTGCAGGGAGATGCTCACCTGGTCAACTCCTGTGGTATCTACCGGTGCTGTGGCTGTTCTCCGGAGAACTGCCGAAGCACGGAGTTGAATTCCTCCGCTGACTCGACGAACGGCAGATGCCCCGCGTCAACGAACCAACGCAGAACGGCCCCCGGAATCTTCCCGGCGGCGTATTCCGCGGCCGCGGGGGCAACCACCCGGTCGTTCGTCCCGTGCACGATGAGGCAGGGCTTGTCGATCGCGGCCAGCACCTCCGCGCTGTCGACGTCGCGGCGGAACATCGCGGACCGCACCGACGGCGACACGCTCAGGCAGCTGCCGAGCAGGGCCTGCGCCAGCGGTCCGGGAACCGGTTTCGCCGCCATGGCCTTGCTGAACTCGATCAGCGCGGGCACCGCGACGTCCGGATCCTCCGAGAGCACCGCCGGGATCGCCGCGCGCATCGCGTCGCCGATCCGGCCGCCCTCGTGCCCCTTGCCGATCTCGGTGAGCGCCCCGGCCAGCACGATGCCACCGATGCGTGCGGAACCGTGCACGCGCAGGTAGTCCGTGATGACGAGCCCGCCGTAGGACCAGCCGACCACGATCGGGTCCGGACCGGCGAACTCCAGCACCGCGGCCAGGTCGTCGGCCCACACCCGCGGGTCGTCGTAGCCCTGCTTGGGCGTGTCGGACGCGCCGTGGCCGCGCAGGTCCATCGCGATGAGCCGGAACTGCCCGGCCAGCGCGGGATCCGCGAACTGCGAGGCCCAGACACGGGACGACTGCGCCCAGCCGTGCACGAGGACGAGCGGTCGCGCGTGCCGCGCGCCGCCCACGGACAGGCCGATTCTGGCGCCGTCGGCGCCGGTGACTTCGGTACGCACTTACTTGACCGCCGAGAAGGACTTCCAGGTGCCCCAGTCGTAGAGCCAGTCGTTGACGTCGGACTGCGTCTGCTTCCCGAGCTTCGAGCCGGTGACCTCGACCGGGTCGCCGATCAGCGCCGAGGAGAAGTACTCCTTGGCGTCCGCGTCGAGCAGGTTCACGCAGCCGTGCGAGTTGTTGGTCTTGCCGATCGCGGCCGCGTTGTCCTGGTTCTCGTGGATGAACTCGCCGTGGTTGGAGAACCGGCACGCCCACTTCTTGTTGACGTTCGTGTAGCCGTAGCGGGCGTTGTCGAAGACGGCGTGTTCCTTTTTCTCCATGATGATGTAGGTGCCGAGCGGGGTGTTGCGCTCGACGTCGGAGTCCAGCCCGTTGCTGCACGGGTAGCTCTTGACCTTGGCCCCGTCGCGGTAGACGTTCATCTGGTGGTCCGGGGTGTTGATCTTGACGACCTGGTTGCGGCCGATCTTGAACTTCGTGGTGACGTCGGACTTCCCGTACACCCCGCCGCCGAGGTCGACGCCGTACAGCTTCGCCTCGACGTCGACCGTGATGTTGGCGGGCCAGTACTCCTTGGGCCGGTAGTCGACCTGCGTGTCGGAAAGCCAGCCCCACGCGCCCTCGACCTGCTTGTCGGTCTTGACGGTGAGCGCCTTTTCGACCGCGACCCGATCCTTCACCGGGGAGTCGAACTTGACGCTGATCGGCATCGCGACGCCGACCTGGGCGTCGTCGATCGGGTTGAGCGTCGCCCGGTTCTGGCTCGCGGGCTTCAGCGTGGTGAAGGCCCCCTTGAGCTCGGCGACCTTGTTGTCGCTGCCGGTGGCCTTCGCGGCGTAGGTGTAGGTCTTGCCGTAGCCGAGCGGCTCGGCGCTGGTCCAGCTCAGCCCGTCGCTGGCGAGCTCGCCCTTGACCTGCTTGCCACCGTCACCGGTGAGCGAAACCTCGGTGAGCTTCCCTTCGGTGACCTTCACCACAACCGGCGTCGCGACGGGTGCGTCCTTGGCGTCGACGGCGGGTACGGCGGTGATCTTCGCCTTCGGCTGCGCCGGCGCGGACGGCTGTCCCCCATTGCCGCCACTGCCTCCGTTGTCCTCCCCCGAACACGCGGCGACGATGACCGTGGCCCCTGCGGCCAGTGCGGCCTTGAACACCATGCGGCGATCCAACACTTACAACCTCCCGCTTGCCCCCTCGCCGACCGGCAGCCTCCACGCTCTCAACGTCGGCGACGGGTTCGACGTTACCTGCCGACCCGCAAGGTCACCCAGGCCCACTACCTGTGTAGACGCCCGTGCGGGGAACGGGTTGCCAGTGTTCAGGAGCACAAAACCCGGTTCACAGTGCGCAGTTGATGAGCAACGGCTCTGGGTGCAGCGTCACACCGAAGCGGTCGCGGACGCCGTCGCGGACCTCGCGGGCCAGTGCGAGCAGGTCCTCGGTACGGGCCTCGCCGCGGTTGGTCAGCGCGAGCGTGTGCTTGGTCGAGAGCGAAACGCGTCCGCCCGGCCCGGGATGTCCCTTCGTGAATCCGGCGCGTTCGATCAGCCAGGCCGCCGACAGCTTGACGCCGCCGTCCGCCGGATACCGCGGGACCTTCACCTCGGCGCCCACGACGCCGCCGATCCGCGCCAGCACGGCGTCGGCTTCGGCGGCGGGAAGGATCGGGTTGGTGAAGAACGAGCCCGCGCTCCACGTGTCGTGGTCGGCCGGGTCGAGCACCATTCCCTTGCCACGCCTCAGGTTCAGCACGGCCTCCCGCGCGTCGGCGGCCGGGACGAGAGCACCGCTCTCGACGTTGAGCACCCGTGCCAGTTCGGCGTACCGGATGGGCGCGGAAAGACCGTCCTCACGGATCTCGAAGCGGACGGTGAGCACCACTCCCGCGTCGGTGCCCTTGAGCACGCTGGTGCGGTAGGCGAAGCCGAGTTCGTCGGCCTTGACCGTGCGGACCTCGCCGGTGGCGCGGTCGTAGAGGTCGACCGAGACGATCGATTCGGCGACCTCGCAGCCGTAGGCGCCGACGTTCTGGATCGGCGTCGCGCCGACCGAGCCCGGGATGCCGGACAGGCATTCGAGCCCGCCGAGCCCCTCGGCGACGAGCGCGGCGACGAACTCGTCCCAGTTCTGCCCGGCGGCGACCTCGACGATCTTCCCGTCGCGGCTCCAGCCGGTGGTGGCGATCTCGATGAGCGTGCCGTCGAACCCGGCGTCGCCGACGACGAGGTTGGAACCGCCGCCGAGCAGCAGCACCGGCTCACCCGCGGCGTCGGCCTCGCGGACGGCGTCGACGAGGCCGGCGCTGGTCACGGCGGTGACGTACCGGCGGGCGGGGCCGCCGAGGCGCAGCGTGGTGTGGGCGGCGAGGTGCGTCGCGGCGGGAGTTTCGGCAGGCTTCACGCTCCCAAACGGTACTGTCCGGCTCATGGGATCTCGGATCGAGCACCGCGCAGAGTTCTCCGACGACGTCGCCGACGTGCTGGCGGCGGTCGCCGGGGAGGACGCGCTGGCGGCACGGCTGGAGCGGCTGGGCGGCGACGGCGCGGCGCTGCTCGCGTACTCCTGGTCGGACGACGACGAGATCTCCTACGAGCTGCGGCAGGGCATCAGCGCGGAGCGGCTCCCCCAGGCCGTGCGGGCGCTGCACAAGGGCGATCTGGTGGTGCACCGGACCCAGACCTGGCGGCCGGACGGCGACGACTACACCGGCGAGGCGACCGTCGAGGTCGGTGGCGTGCCGGGCGAGATCACCGCGCGGACGTCGCTCGCGGTGTCGGGCGACCGTGTCGTGCTGCTGACCCGCGGCGAGGTGACGGTGCGGATCCCGCTGTTCGGCGCGAAGCTGGAGAGCGTGATCGCCGAGCAGGTGACGAAGCTGCTCGAGCGCGAGGGGGAATTCACCGCGAAGTGGCTGGCCGACCACTGAAACCCGGCGCGCTCGTCGGCGCGCCGACCCGGGGCACCACGAACCCGAACCGCCTGCGGCGTGTCGACCGCTGGCTGGCCGGTGACCCCGCTGTCGCGGCGTTGTTGCGTCGTGCGCCGGACCCGCTCGTCGTCGATCTCGGCTACGGCGCTTCGCCGGTGACGACGGTCGAGCTGGCGCGCTGGCTGCGTTCGGTGCGTCCGGATGTCCGGGTTCTGGGGTTGGAGCTGGACCCGGTGCGGGTGACTTTCGCGCAGCGGGCGGCCGATCCGCCGCGGCTGGAGTTCCGGCGGGGCGGGTTCGAACTGGCCGGGACGCGGCCGGTGCTGGTGCGCGCCTTCAATGTCCTGCGGCAGTACGCGGAGGACGAGGTCGCGGACGCGTGGTCGCTGATGCTCTCGCGGATCGCGCCGGGCGGATTGCTCGTCGAGGGCACGTGCGACGAGATCGGACGACTGTCCACATGGGTCACCGTGAACGCTTCCGGCCCGGTTTCGCTGACGTTGTCGCTCCGGCTGGATGCCCTCGATCAACCGTCCACAGTGGCCGAACGCCTGCCGAAGATCCTGATCCACCGCAATGTTCCCGGCGAGCGGGTGCACGCGTTCTTGTCCACTTTGGATGCCTGCTGGGCGGCAGCGGCACCGCTGCGGTCGTTCGGTGTGCGGGCCCGATGGCTGGAAACCGTGCGGATGCTCGCGGCGGGGGGGGGGGGGGGGGGGGGGCCCCCCCCCGCGGGGGGCGCGCGGCGAAAAACACCACCCCCGGGGCGGGTGGACGCCCCTGTGGGGGTGCGGGGGGGTGGTGACA
>NZ_JBHYIK010000097.1:0-16963 GCF_042739735.1 Amycolatopsis sp. NPDC059027
CCCCGCACCCAGGGACGCCCTCGTCGCACCTTCAGGCCAGCGCGCCGTGAATGCCACATTGAGGGACTCTGATTCCCTCAATGTGGCATTCACGGACTTCGACCCCGAAAACGCTGGCCACATCGCAGCAAACGCGGTATAATACGAACGTGGCCATGCGCCACCTTACTTTTCCCTTTTCAGATTAACCCGGGTAATTCGCACCATGGGGCGGAATTCGCGGCCCTTGTGGGCACAAGCTTGGCTAAGCCGGAAATCTTTGCTCATAATCGCCGCATGGCTCCCACTTACGTATTGGTGCACGGATCCGCCGGTAGCGCACAGAGCTGGACGGCGCTCCAGCAGGAAATGGCCCTGCGCGGCCATCGGACGATCGCGGTCGATCTTCCGGGACGCGGCGCGGGATTCTCCCGCGCCTATCACGAGCAGGACCTGGAGACGTTCGCGAAAGAGCCGTCGCCGATCGCCGGCGTCACGGCGGCGGACATGATCGGGCACGTGCTGGACGTGGTCCGCCGCGTCCACGAATACGGGCCGGTCGTACTGGTGGCACACAGTTTCGGCGGGCTCATCACGACCGGCGTGGCCAACGCGGCTCCCGAATTACTCGGCAGGCTCGTCTACATCGCCGCGCAGTGTCCTGTCGATCGGGCGCCCGGCGAATACCCGCGGCTCCCGGAGTGGGCCGACAGCGCGCTGTTCCCCGCCACCGCTCCGCTGCTCGCCGGGGACCCGGCCGTGATCGGCTGCCTCCGGCTGAACTGGCGTGGCGCCGATCGGGCGCAGGTCACCGCGCTGCGCGAGGCGATCACCGGCGAACTCACCGACGAGGGCTTCCTCCGCGCCCTCGCCGCCATGCAGCCGGACGAAGTGTTGTGGCTGGACGATCCGGAATGGGATCACCGCGCGGACAAGGACACCTGGGGCCGCGTCCCGCACACGTACATCCGGCTCACCGAGGACAGGGCCATGCCGCCGGCCGCACAGGACCTCTACATCAAGGAGGCCGACGCGCTCACCCCGGAAAACCCGTTCGAGGTGCACTCCCTGGCGAGCAGCCACGGCGGCTTTCTCCGGCAGGCAGGCGAAGCCGCGGACATCCTCGCCCGGCTCGGCTGACCCTCGCGGCGACGGAAATCCCGGCCGGGCCGCACCGTCCCGGCTAGGATTTCCGTACCGCCGCGAGAAAGGACCTTGATGCCCCGCCTGCCCGGATTCGCCGTCACCGACCATGTATTCGACGTCCCGCTGGATCACGGCGACCCGTCCGGACCGTCGATCGAGGTGTTCGCACGGGAGCTGGCCGATCCGGCACGGGTCGGCGACAGGCTTCCGTGGCTTCTCTTCCTGCAGGGCGGCCCCGGCGGCAAATCGCCACGCCCGGTGCGCAAGGGCGGCTGGATCGAACACGCATTGCGCACACACCGCGTACTGCTGCTGGATCAACGGGGCACCGGCCGCAGCACCCCGGTCACGAGCCGGACGGCCGCGCGGATGGACGCGACGACGCTCGCGGCGTACCTCCGGCATTTCCGGGCCGACGCCATCGTGGCCGACTGCGAGCTGATCCGGGCCCGGCTGTGCGGCGACGAACCGTGGGAAACCCTGGGCCAGAGCTACGGCGGCTTCCTCACGCTCAGCTATTTGTCGCTCGCACCAGAAGGACTGCGTGCCTGCCACATCACCGGCGGGCTCCCCGGGATCACGGCGACCGCCGACGAGGTCTACGCCCGCCTCTACCCCCGGGTCCGCGCCAAGACGGCCGAGTTCTACGCGCGGTACCCGAAAGACCGCGAAACGATGCGACGCCTGGCCGACCACCTCGCTACGCACGACGTCCGGCTGCCGGACGGTGATCGGCTGACGCCGCGGCGGCTCCGGCTGCTCGGCTTCCGCTTCGGGATGTCCGACGCCTTCGAACACACGCATTGGCTGCTCGACGAGGCCTTCGACGGTACCGAGGTCTCGGACACGTTCCTGCTGGCGGCCCTGAACGCCACCGGGTTCGCCGACCGTCCGCTGTATGCGGTACTCCAGGAATGCATCTACGGCCAGGGCACGACTCCGACAGCCTGGGCGGCGCACCGCGCGATGGCGGCGTTGCCGGAGTTCGCCGAGGACGCCGATCCGCTGCTGTTCACCGGGGAGATGGTGTACCCGTGGATGTTCGAGGACATCCGCGCGCTGCGGCCCTTCGCCGGTGCCGCCGAGATTCTGTCCACAGTGGACGACTGGCCCATGTTCTACGACCCGGCGAAACTGGCTGCCAACACCGTGCCGGTCGCCGCTCTCGTGTACCACGACGACATGTACGTCGACGCCGGCCTCTCGCTCGCGACCGCGGCATCGGTGGGCAACCTGCGGACATGGGTCACGAACGAGGCCGAGCACGACGGAATCCACACCGACGGTGAAAAGTTCCTGACCCGGCTCATGGACATGACGACGAGCCGGGTCTGACGTCTACTGTGGACGCCGGAGCCGGTTCACAGAGTGAATCCCCTCGGGAACGGATCATCGGGATCGAGCAGATACTGCCCCATCCCGGTGATCCACGCACTGCCGGTGACGGTGGGCACGACCGCTGGTAAGCCGCCGACCGACGTCTCTTCGACAAGCCTGCCGATGAACCGGGTCCCGAGCAGCGATTCGTTGACGAAGTCCTGTTCCAGAGGCAGTTCGCCGCGTGCGTGCAGCTGTGCCATTCGCGCGGAAGTCCCGGTACCGCAAGGAGAACGGTCGAACCAGCCGGGATGGATGGCCATCGCGTTGCGCGCGTCGCTCCCGTCGGCGCCGGGGGCGACGAACTGGACGTGCTTGCAGCCGCCGATGCCGACGTCGGCCGGATGCACCGGCCGGTTCTCCTTGTTGATCGCGTCCATGATGGACAGTCCGGCACCGAGCATCCGGTCCTTTTCGGACTTGTCGAACGGGATGCCGAGCTCGGCGAGCGGCAGGATGGCGTAGAAGTTCCCGCCGTACGCCATGTCGTAACGGATTCTGCCGAGCCCTGGAACGTCCACTTCGGCGTCGAGCTGGTACGAGAACGACGGCACGTTCCGGATCGTGACCGCCTTGGCCCGCCCGTCGGAGACTGCCACCTCGGCGACGACGAGCCCGGCGGGGGTGTCGAGCCGGACCCGCGTCACCGGCTCGGTCACCGTGACCATCCCGGTCTCCACCAGGACCGTGGCGACGCCGATGGTGCCGTGACCGCACATCGGCAGGCAGCCGGACACCTCGATGTAGAGGACTCCCCAGTCCGCGTCCGCCCGCGTCGGCGGCTGCAGGATCGCGCCGCTCATCGCCGCGTGGCCGCGCGGCTCGTTCATCAGCAGCTCGCGCAGGTGGTCGAGGTGCGCCATGAAGTGCTCGCGCCGCTCCGCCATCGTGGCGCCGGGGATCACCCCGACACCGCCGGTGACGACCCGCGTCGGCATGCCCTCGGTGTGTGAGTCGACCGCGCTGAAGTACCGCGAAGCCCGCATGTCAGGCCGCCACCGGGTGCGCGCGCAGGAAGTCGACGGCACGCCGCATGTCGGCGTCGAGCAACGCCAGTTGTTCGACGGGCAACGGACCGCGCGGCGGGCGGCACGGCCCGCCGAAACGACCGACCAGCTCCATACCGCGTTTGATCGCCTGGACGAATTCGGTGCGGGAATCCCAGCGGAACGCGGCGACCAGCGGTTCGTACAGTGCCCGCGCCTCGGCCAGTTTTCCCTGTCGCGCCAAGGAAAACAGGTGCGCGGACTCGGCGGGGAACACGTTGGGGAAACCGGCGAACCAGCCGGTGGCGCCCATCAGCACGGCCTCCAGCGCGACGTCGTCCGCACCGGCCACAATGGTCAGTCCGGGTGCGCGTTCCTTGATCTCCAGCACGCGCCGGACATCGCCGGAGAACTCCTTGACCGCGACGACGTTGTCCAGCTGCGCGATCTCCGCGAGCACGGCGGGCGTGAGGTCGACCTTGGTGTCGATCGGGTTGTTGTAGACCATCACCGGCAGCCCGACGCTCGCCACCTGCTCGTAGTGGTGCAGCACCTCGCCCTTGTTCGCGCGGTACATCGTCGGCGGCAGGCACAGCACGCCGTGCGCGCCGTCTTCGGCGGCCTTCTCCGCCCATTCCCTTGCCTGGTGCGCGCCGACGCCATGGACGCCGACGACCACGATGCCGTCGTCGCCCGCCGCCTCGATCGCGGTGCGCGCCACCCGGCGACGTTCTTCCTCGGTCAGCGACGAATACTCGCCGAGCGAACCGTTCGGCCCGATACCGCGGCAGCCGTTCTCGAGGAGCCACCGGCAGTGTTCGGCGTAACGGTCGTAGTCCACGCGGAGCCCAGCCGGAGCCGTCGCGTCCTCGGCGTAGGGCAGCGCGGTGGCGACGATAACCCCGTCGAGTTTCTCCTGCGTCATGCCTTTCCCTCCCATGGTGATTCCACTTCGGACAGTTCACCGAGCCGGATCGGCGCGGCGATCGGACGCCGGGCGAACCCGTCGGGCGACGTCCCGGTCAGCTCCGCGACGTTCCGGCCGCAGATCCGGCCCTGGCACAGGCCGAGTCCGGCGCGGCTGACGAGTTTCAGCGAGCGGACACCGAGCGCGTCACGCCGTTCGACGCTGTCTAACAGCTCACGCCGGGAGACTTCCTCGCAGCGGCAGACGAGCGTGTCGTCGTCCAGCCACGTCCGCCATCCGTTGCGGACGGGATAGGCGCGGGCGAGCCCCTCCGCGAAGGTCCGGCCCTCCTTGACCTGGCGCAAAGCTCGGTGCGGTACCTCCACGGAAGCGCCAAGAGATTGCGCCGCCGCGATTCCTGCGACAGTCCCTTCGGCCGCGGCGAGGTCCGCGCCGCCGATGCCGGTCAGCTCCCCCGCCGCGAACACCCCGGGGACGGACGTCGCCTGCGCGGCGTTCACCATGACGAACCCGCCGTCCAAGGCACAACCCGCCGACACGGCGAGTTCGAGCTGGGGCAAGAACCCGAAACCGACACACACGGCGTCGACCGCGAACCGGCGCTCGCTGCCGCTGCGCACACGCCACTCGTGGTCGAGGCGCGCGGTGGTGACCGCTTCGACCCGGTCACGGCCGTGCGCCGCGATCACCGTGGTCCGTGATCGGTACGGCACCCGGTGCCTGCCCAGCATCCGTACGTAACCGGCGAGTTCGGCGGCCTTGCGGTGACCGGCGAACAACGCCGCGGGCTCGCGCAGCCAGCCCATCCCGGAGCTGTTCGCCTCCAGCACACCGACGAGCTGCGCGCCGACGTCGAGCAGCGAATCCGCTACAGGCAACAGAAACGGCCCGGTTCCGGCCAGCAGCACTCGCTTCCCGACGGCGACTCGCTGCCCCTTCGCCAGCGCCTGCGCGGCACCGGCGGTGTAGACGCCGGGAAGTTCCCAGCCGGGGAAAGGCAACGCACGGTCGTAAGCGCCAGTGGCCAGTACGAGGGCCGTCGTGTCGACACTGCGGGCAATCCTTTGTGGACCGTCCGCCTGGCCGGTACGCAGGTGCAGCCGATGCCCGCGTTCGAGGGGCTCGAGCCCGGCCACCGCGGTCCCGGCCAGGTGCTCCACATTGTGGTGTAGTACGAACTTCTCCGTATCCTGCAAGGAATCCTGCCGATGGAACTGCCCGCCGAGCCGGGCCGCGGAGTCGATCAGCACGACCCGGCAGCCCGCACTCGCGGCCGCTTCGGCGGCGGCCGTCCCGGCGGGGCCGGCACCCACGACCACCACGGCGCTCATGACGGCAGCTCCGCGCCGTGTTGCGTGCGGACATCGTCGCCGTCGGCCAGCAGCCGCTGGCACGCGCGGACGTCCGGGATCCCGTTGACCACCACGAGACAGTCGAAGCAGACGCCGATCCCGCAGAAGACGCCCCGGGGTTTGCCGCCGTTTCGCGTACTCCGCCAGGACGTCCGGCCGAGACCGAGGAGCAGTCCGGCCACCGTCTGCCCCGGTTTCGCGTCGACCGTCTGCCCGTCGACCTCGACCCTCACGCCCGCACCTCCTCGACAACCGCCGTCCGGCCGACCCGGAACGGCGTGGCGTCCATTGTGGACTCACGGCCGGTGAAGAGCTCGGCCACCAGCTGACCGGTCGCGGCCGCGAGCCCGATGCCCGCGCCCTCGTGCCCGGTGACGTGCCAGAGGCCGGGCAGTCGCGGATCCTCGCCGATGACCGGGAGGTGGTCGGGCGCATAGGGCCGGAATCCGCCGTAAGCCCGCATGACCGGGACGTTCGCCAGCACCGGGAACAACGCGGCGGCCTTGCGCGCCAGCTCGCGCAGCACATCGAACCGGACCGTCTCGTCGAAACCCGCGCGCTGGCGGCTCGATCCGATGAGGACGGTCCCCGCCCGGGTCGATTCGACCACTGTGGACGTTTGGAGGTCGGCGTCGCCGCTGGCCACCGCTCCGACGTAGTCCGCGTCGTACACCTTGTGCCGTATGGTGCCCGGCGGCAGCGGCGCCGTCACCAGCACCATGCCCCGCCGGGGCAGGACGGCGATCGGCGCGCCGCACTCCTTCGCGAAGGCGCCCGCCCACGGGCCGCAGGCGTTCACCACCGCGGCGCACGCGATGGTGCCGTGGCTGGTCCGGATCGCCCGTACGGCACCGGTTCCGGTGCGGAGAACGCCGAGTGCTTCGACGCCGGAGCGGACCTGCCCGCCGCGGGCTTTCACGGCAGCGAGCAGGGTGGTCGCGGCCAGGACGGGCTGGAGCTGGGCGTCCTCGGGGTAGTGGATCGCGGCGGTGAGGGTCCTGGTGAGCCGGGGTTCGAGGCTCGCGGCATCGTCGAGCCCGATCGGCTCGGCCCGTACCCCGGCCTCCCGCTGGGCGGCCGCGAACTCCCGCAGCGGCGGCACGGAGTCGTCGGTGGTGGCGACGACGAGGCCGCCCTTCGGCTCCCATTCCACCTCGGCGAGTTCGTGCCCGAGCTCCTCGCGCAGTTCCGCGAGAAGTTCGGGCCATCGTCGGCGGGAGGCCTGTGCCAGCCGCAGTTCCGGGCCGGGTTCCTTGTCGGACACCAGAACGTTGCCCTCGCCCGCCGCCGTGGTCCCGCTCGCGAGCGCGTCACGGTCGAGCACGACGACCCGCAGTCCTGCCCGGCTCAGCGCCTCCGCGCACGCGGCACCGACGACACCCGCTCCGGCCACCACGACGTCAGGGTGCCCCATTCACTCACCACCGTTCATTGAAATGAACGATTGGGAGGTTAGGCGGCCCGGCGTCCCCCGGTCAACCCTCGCCGGGCGCGGGGACCGGCCGCGCACACGATCCGCCGAGCGTCGGCGGCCCGGCGTCGGCCGGATACTCCAGCAGCAGCACGGACACCACCGGGCCGTCGATGGTCTCGTAGATGTGCGGCCCCCGGGCCGGAAAGCAGACGTAGTCGCCGGGCCCCAGCTCGAACGGCGAGTCGGGGGGACCTACCCGCAGCCGCCCGGAGGTGACCACGACATGCTCGTTGCCGGGATGGCCGGCCGAATGCTGCACCTCGCCCGGCCGGACTCGCTGGTCGTACAGCTCGAACACGGTGTCGGTCACGTCCATCCGCCGCAGCATCCGCAGATCGACCGCGTTGCTGCTGAGCACGTCGAGACCCGCCGAACGCACCAGCACGACGTCGGGATCGACCCGCTCGGTGAGCAGCGACGAGACCGGCACCTCCAGAGCGTTCGACAAACTGAACACTGTCTCGATGGTGGGATTCCCGCCGCCGGACTCCAGCTGCGACAACGTCCCCTTCGCGATCCCCGACCGCCGCGCCAGCTCCGAAAGGGACAGCCCGGCCTGCGCACGCAACACCCTCAGGTTCGCGGCCAGCACCTGACCAGCCTGTTCCCGGACCACGCGCACTCCTCCCGTCGCTGACGCGAGGCTACCCCGGGACTGGGACGCGGCCGTGCCGAAGGACGCCTTCGGTGCACTCGCCGTGCTGGAGGGCGCTTTCAGTGCACCGAGCGCGCTGAAGGACGCCTTCAGTGCATCGCGGCAGGGCGCTTCGTACCTCCTCGCGGGCGCCCGGGGGCCCACCTCGCCTGCCCCTCACGTCCTGAACGACGCGTCCGCGACGTTCAACGTCCCGAACGACCCGTTCGCGACACGACCGTCGCGAATGGACCGATCACCACCATCCGATGCGCCGAGGGACGCCCTTGGTGCACTGAATGCGACGAGGGCGCCCCTCGGTGCGGTGGACGCACCCAGGGCGTCCCTCGGTATGGGACCGCCGCGAACTCAGCCGCCGAGACGCCGCAGATCCGTCAGCAGCTCGTCCGGCGCGCTGAGGTCGGCCAGCACCTCGGCCTCCACTTCGCCGATCCTCGCCGCGATCCGCCGATGGGTCGCGCGCCCGCGGGCGCTGAGGTGGACCAGGACCCGCCGCCGGTCGCCCGCGTCCACCTCGCGATAGGCCTGGGCGGTCCCCACCAGGCGGTCCACCACCCTGGTCAGGGTCGGGCCGGTGGTCAGCGTGCGGTCGGCGAGGTCGGTCATGGCCAGTCCGCCGCGCCCGGTCAGCGCGTCGAGCGCCAGCCATTGGTCCAGTGTCAGTCCTTCGGCGGCGAGCACCTGCTCGACCCTGGCCGTCACGGCCCGCGCCGCCCGGATCAGCGCGCCGGTGAGCGGCGTACCGGACGCGGACACCGCCGGAAGCCGCGTGCCGCGTGACCCCATGTCGCCCGTCCTCCGCCCCTCCGGCCGCGGAACTTGCCAAAACAGGGCCACCGCGACAATACTTCCAGGTGAAAGCAACCTGACCTTACCGGGCAACCGCACGGAGCGCCATGCCCAACCGCCTCGCCACGCGGAACCGCGACGACACCTGGCGCGTCGCCATGGTGGTCCCGCTGCAGGGTCCCGCCGGGCTGTTCGGTCCGTCCTGCGAGGCGATCACCGACCTGGCCGTGCACGAGCTCAACGAGTCCGGCGGCATCCTCGGCAGACAGGTCGAGGCCGAGATCGTCGACGGCGGCGCGTCGCCCGATCAGGTGGCCGCGGATCTGCGCGTGCTCGTCGAGGACGGCCGGGCGGACGCGGTCAGTGGCTGGCACATCTCCTCGGTCCGGCACGCGCTCGCCCCGGTCGTGGCCGATCGGGTTCCTTACGTGTACACGTCACTGTACGAAGGCGGCGAGCGGCGCGCGGGCATCTTCTGCTCCGGCGAGACGCCGCGATGTCAGATCGAGCCCGCCCTGCGCTGGCTGCGGGATCAGCTCGGGATGCGCCGCTGGTTCGTCGTCGGTGACGACTACGTGTGGCCGCGCCGGTCGGCGAAGGCGGTCCACCACTACGCACGCGAACTGGGCCTGCGGATCACCGGCGAGGCGTTCGTCGGGCTCGGCTCCGGCGATATGTCCACAGTGGTCCGTTCCATCGAATCGTCCACATGCGACGGTGTGCTCATGCTGCTGGTCGGCCAGGACGCGGTGCGGTTCAACCGCAGTTTCGCCGCCCACGGGCTCTCCGACCGGCTGATCCGGTTCAGCCCGCTGATGGAGGAGAACATGTTGCTGGCCAGCGGCGCGCACGCGACCGGCAACCTGTACGTGTCCGCGGCCTACTTCCGGTCGATGGTCACCGCCGACGCGATGGACCTGCTCGGCCGGTACGTCGAACGGCACGGCGCCGGCGCGCCCGCGCTGAACAACGCGGCCGAGTCCTGCTACGAGGGACTGCACACGCTGGCGGAACTGGTGCGGCGAGCGGGAACTCCCGACCTGCCCGCGCTCAACGCCGCGATCGACGGAGTCGCCTACCACGGCCCGCGCGGCACGATCGAGTTCCGCGGTCAGCAGGCCGACCAGCACGTCCACCTCGCCGTGGCCGACGGCTACGACTTCGAGGTTCTCACCCGGCTGTAAGGCCCACCCGGCTTGACGTGCTCGATGCCACCGCTTACTTTCATCTGAAATTATTCCACGTGATGCGCATTACGCGGAGGTGAGCATGGGCAACGTCGGCCTGCTCTACGTCGGTGCCGTACTCCTGATCAACGGCCTGATGCTGCTCGGCCGGGTCCCGGCGCGGGCGGCCGCGCCGCTGAACCTGTTCGTCGGCGGGCTGCAGTGCGTCACCCCGACGGTGCTGATCATCCAGGCGGGCGGGCAGCAGAACGCGATCCTCGCCGCGTCCGGCCTATACCTGTTCGGCTTCACCTACCTGTACGTCGGCATCGCGAACCTCGCCGGGCTACCGCCCGAGGGCATCGGCTGGTTCTCGCTGTTCGTGGCGGGCGCCGCGGTGGTGTACGCCGGGATTTCCTTCTGGCACGACCACGATCCGGTGTTCGGGGTGATCTGGCTGGCCTGGGCGCTGCTGTGGACGTTGTTCTTCCTGGTGCTCGGGCTCGGCATGGACCGGCTGACCCGGTTCACCGGCTGGACCGTCGTCCTGTTCAGCCAGCCGACCTGTTCGGTGCCCGCGTTCCTCGGCCTGACCGGCGGCTACTCCACCGGCGCGGGTGCCGGATTGCTCGCCGCCGCCGTCGCCGTGGTGCTGCTGGTGGCCGCCGCGGTGCTAAGCGCACGCACGCCCGCCGCCGAACCCGCTGTCTCGACGACCTGAAAACCCGTCCCGGAGAAGAGGAGTCCTCATGCGACACGGTGACATTTCCGCCAGCCCCGACACGGTCGGCGTCGCGGTGGTCAACTACAAGATGCCGCGCCTGCACACCAAGGCGGAAGTGCTCGACAACGCCCGCAAGATCGCCGAAATGGTGGTGGGCATGAAGTCCGGGCTGCCGGGCATGGACCTCGTCGTGTTCCCGGAGTACTCGACGCAGGGCATCATGTACGACCAGGACGAGATGTACGCGACCGCGGCCACCGTTCCCGGCGAGGAGACCGACATCTTCGCCGCGGCCTGTCGCGAGGCCGGTACCTGGGGCGTCTTCTCCATCACCGGCGAACAGCACGAGGACCACCCGAACAAGCCGCCCTACAACACCCTCGTGCTGATCAACGACCGCGGCGACATCGTGCAGAAGTACCGCAAGATCCTGCCGTGGTGCCCGATCGAGGGCTGGTACCCCGGCGACTCGACCTACGTCACCGCCGGCCCGAAGGGTATGAAGATCTCGCTGATCATCTGCGACGACGGGAACTACCCGGAGATCTGGCGGGACTGCGCGATGAAGGGCGCCGAACTGATCGTGCGCTGCCAGGGCTACATGTACCCGGCCAAGGACCAGCAGGTGATCATGGCCAAGTCGATGGCCTGGGCCAACAACTGTTACGTGGCCGTCGCCAACGCCGCCGGCTTCGACGGCGTCTATTCCTACTTCGGGCATTCGTCGATCATCGGATTCGACGGGCGCACACTCGGCGAAACCGGCGAAGAGGAATACGGCATCCAGTACGCGCAACTGTCGTTGTCGGCGATCCGCGACGCCCGCGAGCACGACCAGTCGCAGAACCACCTTTTCAAGCTCCTGCACCGGGGTTACTCCGGTGTCCACGCTGCGGGCGACGGCGACAAGGGCGTCGCGGATTGCCCGTTCGAGTTCTACAAACTCTGGGTCACCGACGCGCAGAAAGCGCAGGAGAACGTGGAAACGATCACCCGTGACACAGTCGGCGTGGCCGACTGCCGCGTCGGCACACTGCCGGTCGAGCAGACCAAGCAGGCGTAGGGAACGGGAATGCCGTACCTGACCGACATGTTCCACGACCAGAACCGGCGCGGGCCCGAACAGTCCGAAAACGACACTGACGGCGCTGCCGGCTCGGTGAAGCGCCCGCCCGGTTCCTTCGACCCGGCCGCGGCGGCCGAAAAGCTGCGTGGCCGGGTACTCGGCCAGGACACGGCGGTGGACGCGGTGGTCCGGGCGCTGACGCTGGCCAAGGCCGGCGCGCAGGACCCGGACCGCCCGCCCGCCAACCTGTTGCTGATCGGCCCCACCGGCGTCGGCAAGACCGAGCTGGTCCGCCAGGTGGCCGCGCTGCTGCGGTCGGGACCGGACGATCTGTGCCGGGTGGACATGAACTCGTTGGCACAGGAGCACTACGCCGCGTCATTCAGTGGTGCGCCGCCGGGCTACGCGGGCGCGAAGGAGGCGTACAGCCTCTTCGATCGGTCCACAGTGGAGGGTGACCCGTACACCCCGGGGATCGTGCTGTTCGACGAGGTCGAGAAGGCACATCCAACGGTGTTGCGGGCCCTGCTGCAGGTGCTGGACACCGGGATACTGCGGCTTGCGAACGGGCAGGAGAAGATCTCCTTCCGCAACTGCTTCGTGTTCCTCACCTCCAACCTCGGCTCGGCCGAACTGGCCAGACGTCGCGCGGCGCCGTGGCGGCGCGCGGCGGACCGGCTGGGGCTCGGGATCGGCGCGCTGCCCGCAGAGACGGTCGTCGACCGCGCGCTGCGGGACTTCTTCGACCCGGAGTTCCTGAACCGGATCGACGAGACCGTGGTGTTCGGGGAGATCGACCGGCCGACGGCGCGCCGGATCGCGGCACTGGAGATCGAGCTGCTGAGCCGTCGCCTGCGACGACGGGGAATACACCTGGACGTCACCGACGACGTCGTGGATCTGTTGGGAGAGAAGGGATTCGACCCGGTTTACGGCGCACGCGGGTTGCGGCGCGCGCTGCGTACGCTCGTCGCTTCCCCCGTGGCCGGGGAGGTGCTGAAGCACTCCCCCGGCCAGGGCTCCCCTCTTTCCATCGCCGTGCGGGTTTCCGGCGGGGTGGTGACCACCCACGCCGCTCCGCACGACGAGTCCTGAACCCGTCCCGGTGGTTCAGCCGATGTTGATGTCACCGTGGTGGACACCGGTCTGGATGACGGAACGGGCGTTGCCGTTGACGGTATTGGTGGTGTGTATCTCCGGCACCGGCGGCGCGGCGGGCGGCCCCGACGGCCCACCGCGCCCGGGAGGATCCTTCCCGTCGTCTTCGAGATCCGCCGCCACGGCGACCGCGAAGGCCGCCGCGTTCCTGGCCGCGACCTGTTGCCAGCCCTCGCCGTCGGTCTGGTCCTTCGCGCCGCCCGCGAGATCACTGATCCCCCGGACGGTGATCGACGGGACACGGTCGTTGAGGTGACCGGCGACGGCGAATCCGGCGCTCTCCATCTCGATGGCGACCGCGTCGTTGTAGGTCCGGCGAAGCTGGTGCGCCAGATCCGAAACCCGTGAGTTGAGCACGACGTCCCCCGCCGCGACCGGCTCGAAGTGCACCACCGGCACGGCGGACGGGGCCGCCGAAGGCATCGGCCGGTACCAGCCGGAGGAGCGGGCCAGCCACCGCGCGGTCTGTTCCGCCCGGTGCGAGGTCTCCCACGCGCGCGGCCTGGCGAGGAATTCCGCGTCCTCGCTGCGGCCGCCGTGGTAGCCGTACACCCGGGTGGCCACCACGACGTCGCCGAGCCGGAGCCAGTCGCGCAGGCCACCGGCCACCCCGACGAACATCAGCATCGACGGGTCGAACTCCGCGATCGCGCGCTCGGTCAGCGCCGCCGCGGTGATGTTGCCCATCCCGGTCGCCGCCAGCGCGACCCGGCGGCCCGGCCGCGCGGCCAGCGTGCCGACGTCGAAGAGCGTCCCGGCCCGGTGGCGGTGCCGTTCGACGCCGGTCAGGTGCGCGCGGACCGCGGCGTGTTCGATCTCCAGTGCGGTCAGGATGACAATCATGTGATCCCTCGCTCCGAGGCGCAAATTGTGAAAAGCAAGGTGCAAGGCTAGACCAAACGTCCCATTTTCGTCAACAAGACGATTACTGCCACCGTTACACTGTGCGACGTGGACACCCGTTCGTCCGCACCCCACGCCGTCACCGCGAACGTGGCACGAAGGTGCGGAAAATGACCGACGACGCCTGGACGATCCCCGAGATCGCGGTCGCCGTCGACCTCGCCGTGCTCACGGTGCACGCCGGCGCACTGCAGATCATGTTGGTACGCCGGGGAATTCCACCCTACGAAGGCATGCTCGCGCTGCCCGGCGGGTTCCTGGCTTCGAAGACCGAAGACCTCGACACCGCCGCCGCCCGCGAGCTGGCCGAGGAGACCGGGCTCGGCACCGACGACCTGCATCTCGAGCAGCTGGCCACCTACGGCGCGCCGGACCGGGATCCACGGCGTCGCGTCGTCACCGTCTGCTATCTCGCGTTCTCCCCGAACCTGCCGTCGCCCACCGCGGGCGGCGATGCCCGCGAGGCGATCCTGCTGCCGGTGGACGAGGTGCTCCACCCCCGGACCGCGGTCGCGTTCGACCACAGGAAGATCATCGCCGACGCGGTCGAACGGGCGCGGAGCAAGCTCGAGTACACGACGCTCGCGGCCGCGTTCTGCCCACCCGAATTCACCATGACCGATCTGCGCCAGGTGTACGAGATCGTCTGGGGCACCAGTCTCGACCCCCGCAACTTCCACCGGAAGATCACCGGCGTCACCGGATTCCTGATCCCCACCGGCGAGCGCGTCGCCCGTCAGGTCGGCCGCCCCGCGGCACTCTACCGGCGCGGACCCGCCGCCCTGCTGCACCCGGCGATGCTGCGCACGCGGTGACCGACGACTTATCGTCATGTTGACACTAAGCGTGGCGTCGGGTTACCGTTGCGCCATCGCCAATTGTCGCTGTGACATAAACGAGGGGGAGCGATGAGAATCCAGTGCACGATCGGGCGAGCGGTCCGGACGATGGCGCTCGCGTTCGCCGCCGGAGCCGTGCTGGGCGGCATCGCGGCCGGGTGCGCGGAGCAGGAACTCGGCCGGACCGTCCACGCGGCGGGGTATCAGGAATCGTCGCGGGGCAGCATCATCGGCGGCATCAGCGTCGACGCCGTTCCCGCGCGGTAGAGGGCCGCCGGCCTGCCGTTGGGCGTCGACCGTTTCGTGCCGAGCGCGACGACGAACCCGTCGGCGTCGGTGACCTTGCGGTGGAAGTTGGGCTTGTCCAGCTCGACGCCCCACACCGTCTCGTAGACCGCGCGCAGGTCGCTGATGGTGAACTCCGGGCCGCAGAACGCGGTCGCCACCGTGGTGAACTGGAGTTTCGCCTTGGCGAGATCGATCGCGTCCCGCAGGATCCGGTCGTGGTCGAAGGCCAGCCGGGTCCGCCGCGCCTCGGTGACCGGTACCCACCCGGCCAGCCGGGCGTCCGACCCCGCCGTCGGCCGGGGCAGATCGGGGGCGATGGCCAGGTACGCGCACGTGATCACCCGTGGTTCCCGCGGATCGCGGTCCGGCGCGGAGTAGACGCCGATCTGGTCGAGATGCAGGGCGGAGGCGTCCATCCCGGTCTCTTCCGCCAGCTCCCTCGCCGCCGTCTCGTCCAGGCTCTCCGCCCCACGCAGGAACCCGCCCGGCAACGCGAGCCGTCCGGCGAACGGCTCGACACCACGCTCCACCAGCAGCACCTGCAACCGGGCGTCCCGGATCGTCAGAATCACCAGATCCGCGGTGACGGTGACCTTCAGGTGCGCACGGCTGCGGGACATCCCGCGAGCCTAGCCCTTTTGTCACCTCGACAGAAAGGCGGTGCGGCCGCGGGCAGGGTCAGCCATCCGGCCGAGGGAACCGGGCCGGACGACCGATGCCGCCCCGCTGTTCCGCCGCTTGACTGGGAACATGAGCACGAGGAACACGAAGCTTCGCCGGGTCGCAACCGTCATGATCGCCGGTGGCGCGGCCGCGCTGAGCGTGACCACCTTGGCGGGCTGCGCGCTTTCCGAGGCCGTCACCGAAGCGTCGAACGGGCACGTCAAATCGGTGGACTACGCGACCGGTGCGGCGGGCAAGGCCGACGCGAACGTCAAGCTGCCGGACTGGGTGCCGGACACCGCGAAGTCGGTCACCGAGGTCATCCGGACCACCGGCTCCGAACGACTGCTGCGCTTCACCCTCGACGACCCGGCCTCGCTCAGCACCTGCGCGCCGGGTAAGCCGGACGCCAAACCGGCGACGCTGACCGCCGACTGGTGGCCGAGCGGGCAGGAGGGCAGGACCGACCGCGTCTGCGCCACGGCCTGGCACGTGCTCGTCCAGGGAAACACCGTATACGCGTACGCGCCGGAAACCATTCCGCAGAACCCCAAGAACTGACCGAGCGGCGACGCTTTCCCGATGCGGATGCCCCACCGTCCTATCCGGACAGTGGGGCATCCTGCCGTCCGCGGGTCAGGAGCCGTAGACCTCGGCCAGCGCCGCGCCGAACACCTTGGCCGAGTCCTCGGGCAGGTTCTCGACCTGGCGCAGGTGCTCGGTGATGACCTGGCGTGCCTGGTTTTTCCCGACACCTTCGATCTTGATGCCCTCGATGAGGTCGGCCAGCGCCGGGGCGCCCGTCTTGATCAGCAGCGCGATCGGCTTGAGCACGGCCTGGGTGATGGTGCCGCCGATGCCGACCCCGGGGATCGCCGCGACGAGGTTCCCGATCGTCTCCAGCACGTCCGCGGCGATCGGGCCGCCGACCCGCAGTGCCTGGACGATGATCGGCTGTGCGAACTTCAGCAGTTCCTTCAGCCCGCCGATGATGTCGATACCGCCGTCCTCGGCCAGCGCCGCCTTGACCGGGGCGAGCTGCCGCGCGGTGTCCGCGTCGCCCGCGGCGATCAGCGCGTCGACGTTCTTCGTGGTGACCACTTCCTGCAGCGCGGCACGGACGGTTTCCTGCTGCGCGGGCGCGAGAACGGCGGGCGTGTTTTCCGGACCGGTCGCGGCCGTGGCGACGGGGGTGATCCCGAGGGACACGATTCCCGCGGTGAGCACGACGGCGATCGGCCGGGAGTACTGGGAGAGCGCCATGGTTTTCCCATTTCGATTCGGGGATGGGATGACCCGGAAAAGGCTATGAACGAACGACTTTCGCGGTCAAGTGACCCAGCACACCATCGACGTCCGCACTATTCACTGTGAAATTCTCGAATGCGCTGCCGGGTTGGGGGGAGTCAAAAGGGGCGGGGGCCCGGCGCGGGCTGGCGCCCAGCCCGCACACAAACAAAAAAATCACCC
>NZ_JBHYIK010000097.1:16973-27897 GCF_042739735.1 Amycolatopsis sp. NPDC059027
CCTCCTTACCGGCGTCGAGCGCCGGCAAGGAGGCCTTCACGGCCGATCAATCCACAAAGGACACGCCAGCATTGGCGAGAATCTCCCCCACCGGCAGCGCGACGCTTTCGGCGGCGGTGAGGCCGGTGGCGGCGAGATGGGCGTCCACGATGCGGAGCCCAACCGCGTATCCGGCGAAGTCCGGCAGTCCCACCGGTTCCTGACCCGCGCGGATGGCGATGGTGTCGCCGATGACGTACGGAGTCAGGTACTGCATCCCGGCCAGATCGATCGCATCGGTGATCTTCCGGTAAGCGCTCTCCAGCTCGGCGTCGTCGAGCGCCGTCGACCACGGGCCCATGGCCTGCTCGCCACCCAGCTCCCGGACGAAGGCCTCGGCCAGCCCCTCGGCCACGACGTGTTCGCCGACGGTGACGGTCGCCGGATCCCAGACCACGTTGGCGTAGCGCACGTTGTGGTGGATCTCGTGCGCGGTGGCGTAGGGGATCTTCGCCAGGCTGGTCTCGGTGGGCCACATCGTCTGCATGATGCTGCCGGGAATACCGCCCATGCCCAGATAACCGGCACTGCGTTCGACGAGGTAGTCGTCGTCGGGGTCGCCGAGTACCAGCACCACGTTGACCGGGTCGGCGTGCCGTACGCCGGGAACGGCGCTGTTGAGCCGTTCCCAGGCCGCGGCGGCCGTTTCGCGCATACGGCCCCAGACGTCGGCCTCACGCATGCGCCGCAGTGCCTCTTCGTAGCGGGGATCGTCCCGGTCCACCCGGAAACCGCTGAAACCGTAGTGCACCTCGGGCTCGTGCAACGGTACGTGGGGATTGCGCAGCGGGGCGAGGATCTCCCGCAGCGCGTCCGTGCGCTGCCCGACCGGACGCGCCAGCAGGTCGAGCATGGCCGCACCGGTGTCGTGAACGATGATCTTCATGGGCCCGGACGGTAAAGCCTCCTGTCGCGGGAGGCTCAAGCCGAGACCCGACTCGCGTCGCTACTGTGCCGGTAGATACCAAACCAATCGAAAGTAGGCAGTCATGTAGGTCAGTCGCCTGTCCTGGTCGGCCTACTTCCGCTCTCATTGGTATGCGAAGCGATCATCCGGATTACAGTGGACGAACTCGTGTGCCCGCCCGGTGACGCACCGCCTGGCCTGCGGAGGAGTCATGGAGCTGGAGCTACGCCATCTGCGCGCACTCGTGGCGATCGCCGACACGCACAGCCTCGTCCGCGCGGCGAAGGTGCTGCACGTTTCGCAGCCCGCGTTGTCCGGGCTCCTGCGGCGCGTCGAACGGTCGGTCGGCGGGCTCCTGTTCGCACGCTCACCCACCGGCTGCGTGCCGACCTCGCTCGGCGCGGACGTCGTCGCCGACGCGCGAGCGGTGCTGGCCGGGATGTCCGCGCTGACCGATCGGCTCGGCGAGCGGCGGGAAACGCCGGGAACGCTGCGGGTCGGCGGATACTGCGGCTTCCTGCACCTCGCGGTGTCCCGGTGGCTGCGGGACCGGCCGTGGTGCGACACGGTGAGCGTGCACGAGGACCAGGACGAGACCACCACGCTGGCGCGGGTCGCCGCGGGCACGCTCGACCTGGCGCTGGTCTACCTCCCGCCGTTACCGGACCGGATCGTTCCGGACGGCGTCGAAAGCGTCGTGGTGCATCCACGGGAACCGGTCTTCGTGATCCTGGCGCAGGATCACCCGCTGACGCGGTCCGGCGCGATCCCCCTCGCCGAGATCGCCGAGTACCCGTGGGCGGACGATCCGCCATGGACCACGCGCTGGTCGGCCTATCTGCAAGGGGTGTGCCGCCGGCACGGCGTGGCGCTCGATCAGCCGCACCGCCCGCAGTGCCTGGCCACCCTGCTGGATCTGGTGCGTGAAGGCATGGCGCTCGCACCCGCGTTGGCGACCCGGCGGGACCGGCAGGCGAACATCGTGGTGCGCGCGATCGAGGACGCGCCGCTGTGGCAGGAACTGCGGCTCTGCTACCGGCCGGGCACCGTGGTGGCGGACCGGATCGACGAGATCCACGACGCCGTCGTCCGCAGCTACGCCGGCCGGCAGGGGTGCAGCGCCGCGTTCGACCAGTGGTGGCGCGAACGCGGCCGCGAACTCCTGCCGGCAGGCCGCAGCCTCAGCCTCCGACCGTGACCCGCCAGTTGCTGTTGGGCGTGGGCACCTCGAACCGCAGCGCCGAGCAGTCGTAGTCGGCCGGACGCGGATTCGCGGTGGGCCGCAGCGGCGAGTTCGACGGCGTCGCCGCCGTCCACTGCCCGCCGACACGCAGCTTCAGCGCACTGGACTCGAACACCGCGCCCCGCGCGTCCGAGCAGTAGTACGCCTGACCCGTCGCCGGGTCGACCGTCGAATAGAGCTCGAAGATGTCCCAGCCCTCGTTGAGCGTGCTCTGGTCGGAACCGCTCTGCGTGAACAACGTGTCCCACGAACCGGTCTTCACGTTGTAGAGCGAGGCGGTCCAGCTGTTGGAGGACGAATTGGTCCGGACCTCCTGCACCGTGTAGGCCGGGTGCCCGTTCACCGTGGTGGTGTAGGAGCCGAGGAACGCGCTGTCGATCGGCACGACCTTGGCCGGCGACACCGACTTGCACCAGTCCCACGCCCAGACCTGCCCGGACTGGCCGAGCCCGTAGGCGGTGACGACCTCGATGCAGGAGTGCCCGGTGGGTTTCACGGTGGGCGCGTAGACGACGTCGGCGTCGTTCGAGATCCGCAGGCTCGGGGTGACACTGTGCGTCACGACCAGACCGTCCGCACCGCTGGACAACTGCGGTTCGGGACCCCAGAAGGTGTGTTTCTGCGCCGCGATCCGCGGCGTCCCGCTCCGCTGCGCCGCCTGTTCGCGGCGCAGGTGGAGGAACCGGTCCGCCGACGGCCCGGCGGCGGCCTTCGCGGCGTCCCCGGTCAGCCCGGGCACCACCCCGGCCGGTGCGGCGGAAGCGGACGAGCCTGCGGCGACCACCGTCACGGCCACCGCGGCTGAACAGAGCAAAGCGAACAGTTTCCGCATCGATGCATCTCCTCGTTTTCGGCGAAGGAAACGCGCGGACGGTGGGGAAAGGGGAGGAATCCGCCCGCGGGGAAACGGATCGTAGGTCGGTGTTTCCGTTGCGTGGCACCGACTTTCGGCGGGGATCGACGAATCCGCGCAGGCGGGCGGGGACATGGGTTTTCGCCCGAAGACGGCGTTATACCGCCATTCGGCGCAATGCTCCCGGCGCGCGCCTGAGCCGAAGGCCGGAACGACACGATCCGGATCGGCGACACCGAGACGAGGCGAAGCGCCAGGGAACTGAATCGTTTCGGCCGGTACGAGCCGGTACCCATCACCCCCGTGTTCAGGTGCTTTTGCCGCCGCATTCGGGTGAAAAGGAGCGTGGACCACTTCACATTGACTGGCTTGTCGGCCGAGTCAAGGTCAACCTTGAATGTTCAGACAGCGTGTTGCGGGGGCACAATGGTCGACGACGCGAAGCACCCCCAGAACCTGAGAACAGCGCGCAACGATCTGACCGGCGACGTGACAGGTTCTGTAGTGCAGGCAGGCACGATCCAGCAGGTGGTCGTCGGCCAGCCCGCCCGGCAGGACGCGCTGCCCGTTCCGCGCCAGCTGCCTCCCGCGGTACGTGACTTCGCAGGTCGCGACGACCAGCTGGCCGAGCTGGACGCACTTGTCGCCAGGGGCGAAACCCACCCCACCGCGACGGTGATCTCGGCATTGGACGGCACCGCAGGCGTCGGGAAAACCACGCTGGCCGTGCAGTGGGCGCACCGCGTGGAACATCACTTCACCGATGGCACGCTGTTCGCCAACCTGCGCGGCTACGGCCCCAGCTCCCCGCTGACGCCGGATCTGGTGCTCACCTCGTTCCTGCACGTCCTCGGCGTCCACGAGGACCGCATCCCGGCCGAGCTGGACGCGCAGGCCGGGCTGTATCGCTCGCTGCTCGCCGATCGGCGGGTCCTCGTCCTGCTGGACAACGCCCGCACCGCCGACCAGGTCCGGCCGTTGCTGCCCGGTTCCCCCGGCTGCCTTGTGCTGGTCACCAGCAGGGCCAGTTTGACCGGGCTGATGGTGGCCGAGGCCGCGAGCCAGGTCACGCTCGATCTGTTCACCCATGAGGAAGCCAGGACCCTGCTCCGCGGAATCCTCCGGCCGGAGCGGGTCGACGCCGAGCCCGAGGCCGTGGCCGACCTCATCGAGGTGTGCGCGCGGCTGCCCCTGGCGCTGCGGGTCGCCGCCACCCGGATCGCCGCCCGGCCCCACACCAGTATCGCCGACGTCGTCGCGGACATCACCGATGAGCAGAATCGGCTGGACATGTTGAGCAGCAGCGGAGACGAGCGCAGCGCCGTACGGACCGTCTTCGACTGGTCCTACACCCAGCTTGGCGACGAGCAGGCTCGCCTGTTCCGCCGCGTCGGCTTGCATCCCGGCACCGAGTTCGGCGTCCTCGCCGCCGCGGTGGTCGCCGGAATCGAGCCCGCCGACGCCTACCGGCAGCTGGAGTCCCTTGCCGACGCGCACCTGATCGAAGCGGTCGGTGCCAGGCGCTACCGGTTCCACGACCTGCTGCACGCCTACGCCGCACATCGCGCGGGGCTGGACGAAACCGCGGAAGCCCGGCACGAGGCCGTGAACCGCTTGTTCACCTGGTACGCCCGGACGGCGCGGACCGCCGACGAACTGCTCTTCCCCGGCCTGGAGGCCCTCGACGTCCCGCTAGCATCGGTCAGCCACGAACCGCCGCTGGCCGACCGCGCTCAGGCACTCGACTGGGTGAACACCGAGCAGGTGAACCTGATGGCGGTACTTCGCGCGGCGCACTCGCATCGAGCACACGACATCGCCCTCCGCCTGGCAGCGTCCGCGCGGTCCCTCAGCCTGCGAGGGCGGGCCATGTGGCCGGTGCGGTTCGAGGCGGAGACGCTCGGGCTCCGTGCCGCCAGAGCCGGCGGAAACCGGGCCGCGGAAGCGTTTCTGCTCGGCTTCCGCGGCGACACCCTCGCGGATCTGGGACGCTTGGCCGAAGCCGAGGCGGATTTCGACCGGCAGCTCACCCTTGCGCGTGAACTCGGCGACGTCGTCCGGCAGCGCGTGGCACTGGTCGGCTTGGCCCAGGTCCGGCTACTGCAAGAGCGGTACCTCGACGCGCGGGAGCTGTACCACCGGGCACTGCCGCTGGCACGCGCGACGGGCGGCGGGCGCCCCGAAGCGGTCGTCGAGTGCAATCTCAGCCGTATCAGCGTGCTCCTCGGCCTGTACGAGCAAGCTCTGGAGCACGCCGAACGCGAACTCGCGCTGCGCCGCCGGACCACCGACCGCGTCGGAGAGGCCTACGCGCTGCACGACGTGGCGGTGGCCCACCAGAAGCTCGGTGCCCATGAGACGGCGATCGGCTTCGCGAACCAAGCCATCGCCAGGTACCGGGACCTCGAGGGAACCGGGGCCTTCCTCGCGCTCACGCTCGAGACGGCAGCGGCTTCGCTCGAGCAGATCGGCGCCCTCACCCGCGCCGCCCGGTACCTGGCGGAGGCCGGCACGATACTTGGCGAGCTGGACGACCCGCGCGCGGAAACGCTGCGTGCTCAAGCACGTGAACTGGCGGCCCGCGCCGATGCCGAGCCTCCGCCGTAGCGTTGTCCGGCCGCCGCGCCGCAGGTCGGGCAGTCGGGTCTCGGCGCTTCCGGGCCGAGCGCGAAGCTGTCCTGCAGGGTGACGAGGTTGAAACCGAACTGACAGTTGGTCCGGACCGAGGGCACGCCGGTGAGCAGGGCGAGAACGGCGTGCGCGGCCAGTTGGCCCGCGACACCGGCCGAAACCGCGTTGGCCGCCTGCCCTCGCGTGGCGCGGCCGAACGTGGCCGAGCAGGTCCGTGGTGGCAGTGCGGCGCGCCGTTCCTGTTCGGCTACGCGAGCGCAGTCGTAGCAGGGACCCGCTCCGGGCCGGTAGAGCCCGAAACTGACCTGCGGCCCGTGGTAGCCGCCGTGCACCCAGGCGGTCCCGGTCGCCGTACATGCCTGATTGGCCCAGGAACGGATCTCCTGAGGCTGATCCGCGGCCAGCAGCAGGACGTCGAATCCCGCCGAAAGCCTTCGCAGGACAGCGGGCCCGTCGACGGTGAGTTCTTCACCCGTGACGTGGACGTCGGAGTTGTACCCGCGCAGCCGGTCGACCGCGGCGATGGCCTTCGGCCTGCCGAGATCGTGCTCGGTATACAGGATCTGCCGGTTCAGGTTGGACAGCTCGACCGTGTCGGGCTCGACGCAGTGCACATGGCCGACCCCGGACACGACCAGTGTCTGGGCGGCGGTGCAGCCGACACCGCCGATCCCGACCACCACCACTCTCGCCTGCCGCAGCACCATCTGCGTGTCCCAGCTGCTCCGGCGCGGGGTCCGGTCCATCCAGCGGAACAGCGCCGCGCTCCGTCCGTAGCGCTCCCGCTCGACCGCGCTCAACCCCTCCGGTACCGGCTGGTCGGCGTCCTCCACATAGCCGGCGCGGACGAGGTCCTCGATGGCGGCGAGGACGTCGGCGCGGGACCTTTCGGGGTGGAGGCGGACCAGGTCGGTGACGACCTGGTCCGTGGTCCGCACACCGTCGAGGGTTTCCAGCAGCGCCCAGACCCACCCGCCCGGATCCTCGATGTCGGCTGCGATGCCGCGGACGATACCGCCGATCCGGACCCGGTCTTCGCCGTAACGCACCGGGAGGTGCTCGGGTTTGATCATCGGACGCATCGGAACTCCTCCTCGCTCCTAGCTTTCCTGTGTCGGGTTGCTGAAGGTCAATTCGCGTTCCACCTCAATGAATTCGATCATGGCTTCGCACCTCCTTTCCCCTCTGCGCCCGGGAAGGCAAGAGCATGGCCGGGATACAGCCGCGGCGTGGTTCTCCGGCTCGGTCATCCGGTGTCCGCACGGCTCGCGGCCTGCTGGAAACACTCATCGCGCTCCCCTCGATCAGCGTTCGGTCGAACACCGGAAGTATCGAGCGTGTTGTGTTCAATGCCGTGTCAATGCGGAGGTCAAGCTCGCGACAACTGCGTGTCTTAGATGACAAATAGATGTCAGCACAGGTGAGAGCGCTGCGCCGCCCCGTGGGTAAATGTCAGACTCGCGATGAAGCGAGGAGGTTCGACTCAGCAATCCCAGGAGGGGGGAGCGCTGCGCAGATGGAAATCGCGTTCGGAATTCTCGGGCAAACTACCATGCGTATGCACGGTCGCTTGAGCACGGACTGGGGCTCGCTGAAACTGCAGCAACTCCTGGCGGCACTGCTGGTGCAACCCAAGGTGCGCGTGGGGGTGAACACGCTGGTGGACTGGGTCTGGTCAGCGGACGAACGGGAGCCGAACGACCCGGCTGCCACGTTCCGCACCTACGCGGGACGTATCAACAAAGCGATGCGAGAAGCCGGCGTTCCCGCGACACTCCACACCATCGACGGCGCGCTCCACATCAATGTCGAACGGGAAGCCATCGACTACTTCGCTTTCGAATCATTGGTCGAGCAAGCCCAGGAAAACCGCAAAGAACACGACCACGAAGCGGCCTGCGCCGTACTCGCCACGGCGTTCGATCTTTGGCGAGACCGGCCACTGGCAGACCTCACATCGCAAGTGGCGGAGACCTGGCGCTACTGGGCAGTACATCAGATCTGGTTACCCGCGAACCACCTGCTGCTCGGCGAGCTGATCGCGCTGGAGCGGTTCGAGACAGCTTTGCAGAAGCTCGATGAGCTGCAACGGGAACACCGAACCGACCTCGGATTGGCGCGACGCCGGCTGTATGTGCTGCGCGAACTCGACCGCCCCGACGAGATGGGCGCTTATCACATGAAGGCGCGCAAGCTACTCCTCGGCGAGGAGGACCCGACCGCGGCCGAGGACCTGCGCAAGTACTACAACGCCCTGTTGTCCGAACCCGGATCTCGACGGTCGGCCACACGGACAGCGCCAGGAGCCCGTGGGGCAGCCGAACGGCTGGCCACGGTCCCCCTGCCCCGGCAGCCCGCCGACCGGACCACACTCGATCGGCCGCCCAGCCTGCTGCCGGCGTTCGCACCTCGAGGGCCCTCGACGCTACCGCCGGGTGCCGCCGATTTCGTCGGCCATCACGACCTGCAGAAAGCGCTTGACGAGCTGGCCAGTACCGCGGACGGTCGCTTTCGCCCCGGCCTGGTTGTCCTGGACGGCCTGGCAGGCATCGGCAAAACGGCCCTCGCGGTGCACTGGGCGCGTCGGCAGTACGGCAAGCTGGTCGACACCGCGCTGTATGTCGATCTCCACGGCTTCGACGGCGGGCGTCCGGCCGAGGCCGGCGACGTGATCGACGAACTCCTCGACGCCCTCGACGTGCCCGTCGCCAGTCTCGCCAGCCGCGCGAGACGGGAGGCGAAGCTCCGCGAAATCCTCGCCGGGAATCGCACGCTGATCGTGCTCGACAACGCCGCCAACTCCGCGCACGTGCTGCCGCTGATGCTCACGCTCTCGCCGTGTCTCGTCGTCGTGACGAGCCGCCAAGGTCTGACCGCGCTGGCCAGCCGTCATGGCGCGCGGCACTGCTCGGTCACGTCCCTGAACGAGGTTCACGCGGCTCAAGTCCTGACCAGTCGCATCGGTTCCCGCGCCGACGCCGAACAAGAGTCGATCGGGCGGCTCACCGCGTTGTGCGGCGGGCTCCCGCTCGCGCTCCAGCTGGTCGCCCGGCACGTCGAAAGCCGCCGTGGCGCCGCATTGACCGAATTCGCCGACGAGCTACAGGACCAGAGCCGCCTGCTCGACATCGGCGACGACGGGGACGATCCGCCCGCGAACATAAGGGCCGCCCTGCTCGTCACCTACCGTGCCCTCCCTTCCCCAGCGCAGACGCTGTTTCGCGCGACCGGTCTCTCCCCCATTCCGGAATTGACTCTGCACGCCGCGGTAGCACTTGCGGGCGATTCGACCAAGAGCGTGCAGCGCGCCCTCGACATACTCGTGAGCACCCATTTCTTGACCCCGACGGGCACACGCGACCGTTACCGTTTGCACGACCTTCTCCGCGCCTTCGCCCGCGAACTCGCCGAGAGCGCCGAGCACGTCAGCACCCGAGAGGAAGCCGAGCTTCGCCTTCTGTCCTTTTACCTCCACACCAGTTACGGCGCCGACCGGCGTCTGTTTCCGTTCCGCCCTCCGGTACCCATGCTTCCAGCAGCGCCGCACACTCCAGCACTGGAGTTCACCTCCGAAGCCGAAGCGAAAACATGGCTACTGCAAGAAAGAGCCAACATTTCCGCCATTGTTCCCTGGGCAGCACAACGTGGTTACCACGATTTCGCATGGCGAATTCCGCATAACCTCTATGGGCTGTACCGCAGACTCGGCCTGAACAGCGAACTACGTACACTGTACACGATTTCCACCACTTCGACTCAAGCCGTAAAGGACCTTGAATCAGAAGGGGCAACCCGCAGCGACCTCGGGCTGATCTGCGCCGCCCTCGGCGACTGGGACGCCGCGCTGCGCGAATTCCACATTACTTCCGCGATAGCACAGAAGACCCAGAGCACCATGGGAATGGCCATCTCCCTGTCCCACCTCGGCACATATGAGAAGCAAATAGGAAACCTGGACACCGCCGCCGAACTCTACCGACGAGCACTGCACCATGCCGTCGCCGCCGACAGTTACGGCGCGCAGTCCGCGATCCTCCACCGGCTCGCGGGGACCACACTTGCGCGCGGGCGTCGCGACGAGGCACTCGCCCTGTACCACCAAGCCCTGCGTCTACGGGAGAAGATCGGGAACAGCCACGGCCAGGCCGAGTCACTCATAGAAATAGCGGCAATATCGGCTGATAGGAAACAATACGACAACGCGCGGCACTACGGTCTGCAAGCACTGGCCATCATCGAGAAAATCACCGATGTCGAGGCGGGACCCCGCGCGTGCTACGTCATGGCCGGTATCAGTTACGCGCAAGGCGACCACCAGGCCACCATCGGATACGCCCGCCAAGCCGCACGTCTCGCCATGCGCGATCACAATGCCGTCATCGAGGCGAACGCGCTCCACATTCTTGGACACGCTTTGTGCGAAATCGGCCACCGGGCCGCCACCGAGGAAGGCTGGCTCCAGGCCAAATTGGTCTATACCGATCTGAACAACCGCGAGCGGGTACGTCACGTCCAGCAGGACCTCGCGGCCCTGAAGACGACACAGGCACCCTCGGCCACTTTCGCTCACCAGGTCGAGCTACCCCACCAGCAATAACCTGAAACATACTCCGGTTCTAACTTCACTACTTAAGTCATACTCTCGTCACTCTAGCTAGCTACTTGTCGACACTTTTGGTCATTTCGCGGTCGCCCGTCCGTGTCGCCGAACGTCGTCCGTAGGACACAACCGTCAGGGAGACTCACCGCTTTAGTGGACCCCGCGTCTACCACGTGCAACACCCTCAGTAGGCTCTGCCCCGTCCGCAACCCGGACAGCTGAACCGTTACCCCGCACCGCCTGTGGAAGCCACCCAGGTGGTTGCAGAATCAACCAGAACGAAAGCCTTTTCATTACCTATGAGCAGAGTTTCCGAGATCGGTCGGACGCGGGTGGCATCCCTGGCGGGAGCGGTGTTTCTCTGCGGCGGGCTGATCTCCATGGGAAGCAGTCACGCGCTCCACGAGACACACGTCGCCTCCGTGACCACAGTGGACTCGAATTATTGGAACGCAGACTCGGACTACTGGAACCCGGAATAAGTTTGCATTCTAAAAGCAACGAAGCTGCTTCTCAGAACGCTGCGGCACCAGCACGCGCGCCAGCCGCGCCCAACACACCGCTCGGTCCGAAGTGGCCAGCGCCGGGTATGGCTCCGAAAGAGGCGGTCCACCCCCGGGACGTGGGCGTCTGGGGCCGACTCCCGCACAC
>NZ_JBHYIK010000098.1:0-20981 GCF_042739735.1 Amycolatopsis sp. NPDC059027
CGGCTTATGCCCTCGTCGCTGCGTAACACGATGGGGGTTTGGCTGCATGCCCATTGCTTTTCGCCCGATAACCGGGCTCGGGGGCGGGGTGGCGAGCGCAGTTAGCGGGCTAAACGCAGTCGGGGCCCGAGTGGGGCGGGGAAGGGGCGGAGTGGGTGGGCGGGGTGGGTGGGTGGGGACGGCAAAGGGCCCCCCAGACCGGGGGTCGGGCGGGCCCTTTGGGGTGGAGCGGGCGGAGAAGGGACTCAGACGGTGGTGGCGGAGCCACCGGCCGCGGCGAGCTTCTCCTTGGCGGAAGCCGAGAAGGCGTCCGCGGTGACGTCCAGCTTGACGCCGTTGACGTCGCCGTTGCCGAGAACCTTCACGAGCTTGCCCTTGCGGACGAGACCGTTGGCAACCAGTTCGTCGGTGCCGACCGACCCACCGTCCGGGAAGACGCGGGCGATGTCGCCCACGTTCACCGGCTGGTACTCGGTGCGGAACCGGTTCTTGAAGCCACGCAGCTTCGGCAGCCGCATGTGGATGGGCATCTGCCCACCCTCGAACCCGGCGGGCACGTTCTTCCGGGCCTTGGTGCCCTTGGTGCCGCGGCCCGCCGTCTTGCCCTTCGAGCCTTCACCACGGCCGACGCGGATCTTGTCGGTCTTCGCGCCCGGGGCCGGACGCAGGTGGTGGATCTTGATGGCCGTCATGCCTTGACCTCCTCGACCTCCACCAGGTGGCGGACGGTGTGGATGAGGCCGCGCACCTCGGGAGTGTCTTCACGCACGACGCTCTGGCGGATCTTGCGCAGCCCGAGGGTGCGCAGCGACTCGCGGTGAGCGTGCTTCGTGCCGATCTTGCTCTTGACCTGGGTGACCTTGACCTGAGCCATCTCAGACCCCCTGACCCGCACGCTGACGCAGCATCCGGGCCGGGGCGACGTCCTCGAGCGGCAGGCCACGGCGGGCCGCCACCTCTTCGGGACGCTGCAGGCCCTTGAGGGCCGCCACGGTCGCGTGCACGATGTTGATCGCGTTGTCGGAGCCGAGCGACTTCGACAGCACGTCGTGGACACCCGCGCACTCCAGCACCGCGCGCACCGGGCCACCGGCGATGACGCCGGTACCGGCGGACGCCGGGCGGAGCAGCACGACACCGGCGGCTTCTTCACCCTGCACCGGGTGCGGGATGGTGCCGGCGACGCGCGGAACCTTGAAGAAGTTCTTCTTCGCCTCTTCGACGCCCTTGGCGATGGCCGCGGGAACTTCCTTGGCCTTGCCGTAGCCGACGCCGACCTGACCGTCGCCGTCACCGACGACCACCAGGGCGGTGAAGCTGAAGCGACGACCGCCCTTGACGACCTTGGCGACGCGGTTGATCGTCACGACCTTCTCGAGGTGCGGGGTCTTGTCCTGGGCCGCCCCGCCACGGCCGCTGTCGCGCCGGTCCCGGCGGTCGCGACGGTCACCGCGGTCGTTGCCGCCCTGCCCGCCGGGTCCGCCCTGGCCGCCGCCGAATTGCCGTGTACGTCCCGGCATCAGGCTTTCCTTCCATTCTTCAAGAGGTACTCCTGCGCCGCCATCAGAACTCCAACCCCGCTTCGCGAGCGGCGTCGGCGAGCGCGGCGATGCGGCCGTGGTAGGCGTTGCCGCCACGGTCGAACACCACGGCCGAGATCCCGGCGTCCTTGGCACGCGCGGCGACCAGCTGGCCGACCTTGGCGGCTTTGGCCTTCTTGTCGCCGTCGACCGCGCGGACGTCGGCCTCGATGCTCGACGCCGCGGCCAGCGTGTGGCCGGCGAGGTCGTCGATCAACTGGACCGCGATGTGCCGCGAGGATCGCTTGACGACCAGGCGCGGACGCGCGGTCGTGCCGGAGACCTTCTTGCGGAGCCGGAAGTGACGGCGGGCCTTCGCAACGCGGCGGCGGGTCGAGATGTCCTTGCCCACCGGCTTGCGCTTCGTAGTCGTGTCGCTCATGATCACTTACCCGTCTTTCCGACCTTGCGGCGGATCTTCTCACCCTCGTACCGCAGGCCCTTGCCCTTGTACGGGTCCGGGCGCCGCAGCTTGCGGATGACCGCAGCCGTCTGGCCGACCTTCTGCTTGTCGATGCCGGAGACCGAGAACCGGGTGGGGCTCTCCACCTTGAAGGTGATGCCTTCCGGGGCCTCGATCTTGACCGGGTGCGAGAAGCCGAGGGCGAACTCGAGGTCCGAGCCCTTGGCCTGCACGCGGTAACCGACGCCGTGGATCTCGAGCTTCTTCTCGTAGCCCTGGGTCACGCCCACCACGAGGTTGTTCACCAGCGTGCGGGTGAGACCGTGCAGGGCCCGGCTCGTGCGCTCGTCGTTCGGACGCTTCACCTGCAGCGTGCCGTCCTCACCGCGCTCGACGGTGATCGGCTCGATGACGGTGTGCTCCAGGGTGCCCTTGGGCCCCTTGACCTTGATGTGCTGACCCTCGATGGTCACCTCGACCCCGGAAGGGACGGCGACCGGCAGCTTTCCGATACGTGACATGCCTAGTACCCCCTTCCTTACCAGACGTAGGCGAGGACTTCGCCGCCCACGCTGTTGCGCTTGGCCTGCCGGTCGGTCTGCAGCCCACCGGACGTCGAGATGATCGCGACGCCGAGGCCACCGAGAACGGACGGCAGTTCGGTCGATTTTGCGTAGACCCGCAGACCCGGCTTGGACACGCGCCGGAGACCGGCGATGCTGCGCTCACGGTTGGGGCCGTACTTGAGCTCGACGACGAGGTTCTTGTGCTTCTCGCCCGGCTCGTCGCGGTAACCCGCGATGTAACCCTCACGCTTGAGGATCTCGGCGATGTTCGCCTTCAGCTTCGAGTGCGGGAGCACGACCTCGTCGTGGTAGGCCGCGTTCGCGTTACGCAGACGAGTCAAGAAGTCTGCGATGGGGTCGGTCATCGTCATGGTGACCTGTCAACCTTTCTCGCCTGGTTCCCCGCCGCCGGTGTCCGAAATGGACACCGGGAGCGGGGCCTGTGGCGAAGTGGAATTTGTTTCGAGCTCTTACCAGCTGGACTTGCGGATGCCGGGCAGCTCGCCCGCGTGTGCCATCTCGCGAAGGCAGATCCGGCAGAGCCCGAACTTCCGGAACACCGAGTGCGGCCGACCGCACCGCTGGCAGCGGGTGTAGGCGCGCACCGCGAACTTGGGCTTCTTCGCGGCCTTGTGGACCAGTGCTTTCTTGGCCATCGGCTCAGTTCTCCTTGAACGGGAAGCCGAGCTTGCGCAGCAGCGCCCGGCCCTCGTCGTCGGTGGTGGCGGTGGTGACGACGGTGACGTCCATCCCGCGGGGACGGTCGATCGCGTCGGGGTCGATCTCGTGGAACATCGACTGCTCGTTGAGACCGAAGGTGTAGTTGCCGTTGCCGTCGAACTGCTTGGCCGAAAGTCCGCGGAAGTCGCGGATACGCGGCAGCGCGATGTTCAGCAGCCGGTCGAGGAACTCCCACATCCGGTCGCCGCGCAGCGTGACGCGCGCGCCGATCGGCTGACCCTCACGCAGCTTGAACTGCGCGATGGACTTGCGGGCCTTGCGGACCTCCGGCTTCTGGCCGGTGATCGCGGAAAGGTCGCGGATGGCACCCTCGATCAGCTTGCTGTCGCGGGCCGCGTCGCCGACACCCATGTTCACGACGACCTTCACGACGCCGGGAACCAGGTGCACGTTCGGGATGGAGAACTCCTGCTGGAGCTGCCCCTTGATCTCGTCGCGGTACCGCGTCTTCAGACGCGGCTCGATCTTCTCTGCGGTGGTCATCAGATGTCCTTACCGTTCCGGCGCGAGATCCGGACCTTCTTGCCGTCCTCGCCGATGCGGTAACCCACCCGGGCCGGCTTGCCGTCGGAGTCGACGACCATCACGTTCGACACGTGGATGGGCGCCTCCTGGGTGACGATGCCACCGGACTGCGCGCCGCGCTGGGTCTGGGTGATCCGCGTGTGCTTCTTGATCCGGTTCACGCCCTCGACCAGCACCCGCTGACGCTCCGGGTAGGCCTGGATGACCTTGCCCTTGGCGCCCTTGTCCTTGCCGGAGATGACGACAACCGTGTCGCCCTTCTTCACCTTCACTTACAACACCTCCGGCGCGAGCGAAATGATCTTCATGAACTTTCGGTCGCGCAGCTCGCGGCCCACCGGGCCGAAGATGCGGGTGCCCCGGGGCTCGTTGTCGTTCTTGATGAGCACGGCGGCGTTCTCGTCGAACCGGATGTAGGAGCCGTCCGGACGACGACGCTCCTTGACCGTGCGGACGATGACGGCCTTGACGACGTCGCCCTTCTTCACCCCGGCGGCCGGGATGGCGTCCTTCACGGTGGCGACGATGATGTCGCCGATGCCGGCGTAGCGCCGCCCGGAGCCACCGAGAACCCGGATGCAGAGGATTTCCTTCGCACCCGTGTTATCGGCTACCCGAAGCCGCGACTCCTGCTGGATCACGTCAACTCCTGTATGTCGCGCTGGTTCTGGGGGCTGCCCAGCCTTGCGGAACTAAGGACTCGAAAGAGCCCTGCTTACTTGGCCTTCTCCACGATCTGCACCAGGCGCCAGCGCTTCGTCGCCGACAGCGGGCGGGTCTCCATCAGGGTGACCCGGTCACCGACACCCGCCTCGTTGTTCTCGTCGTGCACCTTCACCTTGGTGGTGCTGCGGAGAACCTTCGAGTAACGGGGGTGCTTCTTGCGGTCCTCGAGCTCGACCACGATCGTCTTGTTCATCTTGTCCGAGACGACGTAGCCCTCACGGACCTTGCGGTCGTTACGGGGCGCCTTCTCGGTGGTGGGCTCGCTCATGCGGCACCTTCACTCTCGGCGTCAGGGGCAACGGACAGGCCGAGTTCACGCTCGCGCATGACCGTGTAGATGCGGGCGATGCCACCCCGGACCGAACGCAACCGGCGGTTGTTGTCGAGCTGCCCGGTCGCCATCTGGAAGCGGAGGTTGAACAGCTCCTCCTTGTATTCCTTCAGACGCAGGACGAGCTCTTCCGCGGTGAGCTCACGAAGCTCTGATGCCTCAGCGGCTCCGGCCTTCGCCATCAGAACTCACCACCTTCACGGGTCACGATGCGGCACTTCATGGGCAGCTTGTGGATCGCGCGACGCAGCGCTTCGCGCGCCGTCTCCTCGTTCGGGAAGCTGATCTCGAACATGACACGGCCGGGCTTCACGTTGGCGATCCACCACTCGGGCGAACCCTTACCGGAACCCATCCGGGTCTCGGCAGGCTTCTTGGTCAGCGGGCGGTCCGGGTAGATGGTCGTCCACACCTTGCCGCCACGCTTGATGTGACGGGTCATGGCGATACGAGCGGAC
Source organism: Amycolatopsis sp. NPDC059027 (assembly GCF_042739735.1). NCBI lineage: Bacteria > Bacillati > Actinomycetota > Actinomycetes > Pseudonocardiales > Pseudonocardiaceae > Amycolatopsis > Amycolatopsis sp. NPDC059027. The sequence continues at coordinate 5,331 of NZ_JBHYIK010000098.1, forward strand.
TCGATCTGCCGGTTCGTCACGTAGCTGTGCTCAAGCGCCTGGATGCCGTACTCGCCGAAGTTGACCTTCGTGCCGCCCTTCGCGGCGCCGTGGCGCTTCGGGGAGTGCTGCTTCCGGTGCTTGACCCTGCGCGGGATGAGCACGTCTCAGCCCTCCGTCTTTTCTGCGGTCTCCGCCGGGGCCGCCTCGGCGGCGGGAGCGGTGCCCGCGTCGGTCTTCGCGGCAGCGGCCGCGCGGCCGGCTTCGGTCGAGGTGGCCGTCGTGCCCGAGGCGCCGGAGCGGCGCGGGCGGGACGGACGGTCACCGCGGTCACGGCGCGGGGCACGCTCGGCGGCCGCGGCGGCGTCACGCGCCTCCTTGGCCTTCAGCCCGCCCACAAGCTCGCCCTTGTAGATCCACACCTTGACGCCGATGCGGCCGAAGGTCGTCTTGGCCTCGAAGAAGCCGTAGTCGATGTCGGCGCGCAGCGTGTGCAGCGGGACCCGGCCGTCGCGGTAGTGCTCGGAGCGGGACATCTCGGCACCGCCGAGACGGCCACCGCACTGCACGCGGATGCCCTTGACCTGCGGCGAGCGCATCGAGGTCTGGATCGCCTTCCGCATCGCGCGGCGGAACGCCACACGGTTGGACAGCTGCTCCGCGACACCCTGCGCGACGAGCTGGGCGTCGGCCTCGGGGTTCTTGACCTCGAGAATGTTCAGCTGGACCTGCTTCTTGGTCAGCTTCTCCAGCGCGCCGCGGATCCGGTCGGCCTCCGCGCCGCGGCGGCCGATGACGATGCCCGGCCGGGCGGTGTGGATGTCGACGCGGACACGGTCACGGGTGCGCTCGATCTCGACCTTGGAGATGCCGGCGCGCTCCATGCCCGTCGAGAGCAGCCGGCGGATCTTGACGTCCTCGGCCACGTACTCGGCGTACTGCTTGTCGGCGTACCAGCGCGACTTCCAGTCCGTGGTGATACCCAGGCGGAAACCGTGCGGGTTGATCTTCTGGCCCACTACCGGCCACCTGCCTTCTTCTTGCTCTTCGCCTTCTCCGCCGGACGGGACTCCACCACAACGGTGATGTGGCTGGTCCGCTTACGGATCCGGTAGGCACGCCCCTGGGCCCGCGGCCGGATGCGCTTGAGGGTCGGGCCCTCGTCGGCGGTCGCGGACTTGATCCAGAGGGTCTCCGGGTCGAGGTCGAGGTTGTTCTCGGCGTTGGCCGCCGCGCTGGCGATCACCTTGGCGAGCGGGGTGCTGGCCGCCTGCGGCGCGAACCGGAGCACGGCCAGGGCCTCGCTGACGCTACGACCCTTGATGAGCTCGATCACCCGGCGCACCTTGGTCGGTGAGTCCCGGACGAAGCGAGCCCGCGCGTACGCCGTAGGCAGTTCAGCCTCGACGGTCGCGTCGTTCTGGGCGTTCATCGCTACTTCCCTTATCTGTCTTCGTGCCCGCTCAGCGGCGGCGCGACTTGCGGTCGTCCTTGATGTGGCCCTTGAAGGTCCGCGTCGGGGCGAACTCGCCCAGCTTGTGACCCACCATCGCCTCGGTGACGAACACCGGGACGTGCTTGCGGCCGTCGTGCACCGCGAACGTGTGTCCCAGGAAATCCGGGATGATCGTGGAGCGGCGCGACCAGGTCTTGATCACGGTCTTCTTGCCCGACTCGTTGAGCGCGTCCACCTTCTTGAGCAGGTGGTCGTCCACGAAGGGGCCTTTCTTAAGGCTGCGTGGCATGTTCTTCTACCTCCCTGCTCAGCGCTTCTTGCCGGTACGCCGGCGGCGGACGATGAGGGCGTCGCTCGGCTTGCGCCTGCGCGTACGGCCCTCGGGCTTACCGTTCGGGTTGACCGGGTGGCGACCACCGGAGGTCTTGCCCTCACCACCACCGTGCGGGTGGTCGACCGGGTTCATGACGACACCACGGACGGTCGGGCGCTTGCCGCGCCAGCGGTTGCGGCCCGCCTTGCCCCAGTTGATGTTGGCGTGCTCGGAGTTGCCCACCTCGCCGACGGTCGCGCGGTTGCGCACGTCGACGTTGCGGATCTCGCCCGAGGGAAGCCGCAGCTGGGCGTAGGGGCCGTCCTTGGCGACGAGCTGCACGCGCGCACCGGCGGACCGCGCCATCTTCGCGCCGCCACCGGGGCGGAGCTCGATCGCGTGGATCACGGTGCCGACCGGGATGTTGCGCAGCGGCAGGTTGTTGCCCGGCTTGATGTCGGCGCGGGGGCCGTTCTCGACGGTGTCGCCCTGCTTCAGCTTCTCCGGCGCGATGATGTAGCGCTTCTCGCCGTCGGCGTAGTGCAGCAGCGCGATGCGAGCGGACCGGTTGGGGTCGTACTCGATGTGCGCGACCTTGGCGGGGACGCCGTCCTTGTCGTGCCTGCGGAAGTCGATCACGCGGTAGGCACGCTTGTGCCCGCCGCCCTTGTGCCGGGTGGTGATCTTGCCCGAGGAGTTGCGGCCACCGCTCTTGCTCAGCGGACGCAGCAGCGACTTCTCCGGCGTCGTCCGGGTGATCTCGGCGAAGTCGGAGACGCTCGAACCGCGACGACCCGGGGTCGTCGGCTTGTACTTGCGGATGCCCATTGTCAGCTCAGTCCTTTACGCGGTGGGTCCGCCGAAGATCTCGATCGCCTTGCTCTCGGGCGAAAGAGTCACGATGGCGCGCTTGGTGTCCTTGCGCTTGCCGAAGCCGGCGCGAGTCCGCTTCCGCTTGCCCTGGCGGTTGGCCGTGTTGACGCTGACCACCTTGACGCCGAACACCTTCTCGACCGCGATCTTGATCTGGGTCTTGTTGGCATCCGGGCGGACGATGAACGTGTACTTGTGCTCCTCGAGCAGCCCGTAGGACTTCTCGGAGATCACCGGCGCGAGCAGGATGTCGCGGGGGTCCGGAATGGCGACCGAACTCACTTCTCGTCACTCCCTTCCGTGACCTCGCCCGACCGCGCGGAGGCCTTGACGGCCTTGCCACGGACGGGGCCTGCGACGAACGCGTCGTACGCGGCCTTGGTGAACACGACGTCGTCGTTGACCAGCACGTCGTAGGTGTTGAGCTGGTCGGCCCAGATCAGGTGGACCTGCTCCAGGTTCCGCAGGGAGACCCAGCTGAGCTCGTCGTCCCGGTGCAGCACCACGAGCACGCGCTTCGCCTGCGTCACCGCGGCGATGGCGGTCTTGGCGGCCTTGGTCGACGGCTTCTCGCCGGTGACCAGCTCGGTGATGACGTGCAGCTGGCCGGCGCGCGCCCGGTCGGAGAGGGCGCCACGCAGGGCGGCGGCCTTCATCTTCTTCGGGGTGCGCTGGGTGTAGTCGCGCGGCGTGGGGCCGTGCACGACGCCACCGCCGGTGAACTGCGGCGCGCGGGTCGAACCCTGGCGGGCACGGCCGGTGCCCTTCTGCCGGTACGGCTTCTTGCCGCCACCGGAGACCTCACCACGGGTCTTCGTGTCGTGCGTGCCCTGGCGCGCGGCGGCCAGCTGGGCCACCACGACCTGGTGCATCAGCGGCACGTTGGCCTGCACGTCGAAGATCTCCGCGGGGAGCTCGACGGTGCCGTCGGCTTTACCGGCCGGGGTCTTCAGCTCGACGTTCGTCATTCGGGGTTACCACCCTTCGCGGCGCTGCGCACGAACAGCAGGCCGCCCTTGGGACCGGGCACCGCGCCCTTGATCAGCAGCAGGCCGTCCTCGGCACGCACGGCGTGCACGGTCAGGTTCTGCGTGGTGACCCGGTCGTTGCCCATCCGGCCCGCCATGCGCAGGCCCTTGAAAACGCGGCCAGGCGTGGCGCAGCCGCCGATGGAGCCCGGCGCGCGGTGCTTGGCCTGGTTACCGTGGCTGGCGCCCTGGCCCTTGAAGCCGTGACGCTTCATGACACCGGCGTAGCCCTTGCCCTTGCTGGTACCGGTCACGTCGACCTCGGTGCCCGCGGCGAACACCTCGGCGGTGATCTCCTGGCCCACCTCGTAGGTGTCGGCGTCGGTGGTCCGCAGCTCGGCGAGGAACCGGCGCGGGGTCACACCCGCCTTGTCGAAGTGGCCGGTGCGCGGCTTGTTGACCCGGCGCGGGTCGACGGCGCCGAACGCCAGCTGCACGGCCGCGTAGCCGTCCTTGTCCTGGGTACGAACCTGGGTCACCACGTTCGGCCCGGCCTTGACGACGGTCACCGGGACGACCCGGTTCTGCTCGTCGAAGACCTGGGTCATGCCGAGCTTGGTGCCCAGGATGCCCTTCATTTGCCTGTCAGACATGAGTCTCTTATCTCCGCCGCTCGCCCAACGCTTACTGGATGTTGACGTCGACGCTCGCCGGCAGGTCGATGCGCATGAGCGCGTCGACCGTCTTCGGCGTCGGGTCGAGGATGTCGATCAGACGCTTGTGCGTGCGCATCTCGAAGTGCTCGCGCGAGTCCTTGTACTTGTGCGGCGAGCGGATGACGCAGTAAACGTTCTTCTCGGTGGGCAGCGGCACCGGCCCGACAACACGGGCGCCGGTGCGCGTGACCGTCTCCACGATCTTGCGCGCCGAGGTGTCGATCGCCTCGTGGTCGTAGGCCTTGAGCCGGATGCGGATCTTCTGTCCCGCCATGGTGGCTGCTCGTTCCTTGTCGTCTCGTGCCGCTATCTCACAAACCTGGCCCCGGTGTTCCCACCCGAGCCGGGTTTTCGCAGTTCAACGGCCCTGTCCCCGGTCCACGCGGTCGGGCGTGTCGTGCCCGCCGCACAGACGGATCCCGTGGGATCGTCGTCTTGCCTGGTCTTCCTCAACGTGAGGGGGTCGCTCGAGGGCGTTCGCACACCATCGGCGTCCCTTGCCCGCTACCCTCACCCGAAGGAAGAGCTCCACGGACCGTGGCCACTCGCACCAGGGCGGCCGGAACCCCTGTCAGTCGAACCAACAGTGGGATTCGGCCGCCCTAGGACGAGCAACCTGAATAGTGTCGCACACGTGATTTGACGCCCCTGACCCGGGGGTGTATTGGCCCGGGTCAGGGGGCCGAATCACTTGTTGATCTTGGTGACCTGGCCGGCGCCGACGGTACGGCCACCCTCACGGATGGCGAACCGCAGGCCCTCGTCCATCGCGACCGGCTGGATCAGCTGGACCGAGATGTCCGTGTTGTCGCCCGGCATGACCATCTCGGTGCCCTCGGGGAGGGTCACGACGCCGGTCACGTCCGTGGTACGGAAGTAGAACTGCGGGCGGTAGTTGTTGAAGAACGGCGTGTGCCGGCCGCCCTCGTCCTTGGACAGGATGTAGACCCGGCCCTCGAACTCGGTGTGCGGGGTGGTGGTGCCCGGCTTCACGACGACCTGGCCGCGCTCGACGTCCTCGCGCTTGATACCGCGGAGCAGGAGGCCGACGTTGTCGCCCGCCTGGCCCGAGTCGAGCAGCTTGCGGAACATCTCGACACCGGTGACGGTGGTCTTGGTCGACTTCTCGCGGATACCCACGATCTCGACCTCTTCGTTGACGTTGACCTGGCCGCGCTCCACACGACCGGTCACGACGGTGCCGCGGCCGGTGATGGTGAAGACGTCCTCGATCGGCATCAGGAACGGCTTGTCGAGCTCACGCACCGGGTCCGGCACGTTGTCGTCGACGGCGGTCATCAGCTCGAGAACGGCCTCGGCCCACTTCTCGTCGCCCTCGAGAGCCTTCAGGCCCGAGACGCGCACGACCGGCGCGTCGTCGCCGGGGAACTCCTGCGAGGACAGCAGCTCACGGACCTCCAGCTCGACGAGCTCGAGGATCTCCTCGTCGTCGACCATGTCGGCCTTGTTCAGCGCGACCACGATGTAGGGCACGCCGACCTGGCGGGCGAGCAGCACGTGCTCACGGGTCTGCGGCATCGGGCCGTCGGTCGCGGCGACCACCAGGATCGCGCCGTCCATCTGGGCGGCACCGGTGATCATGTTCTTGATGTAGTCCGCGTGACCGGGGGCGTCGACGTGCGCGTAGTGACGCTTCTCGGTCTGGTACTCGACGTGCGAGATGTTGATCGTGATGCCGCGCTGCTTCTCTTCGGGCGCGTTGTCGATCTGGTCGAACGCACGCGACTCGTTCAGCTCGGGGTACTTGTCGTGCAGAACCTTGGTGATCGCCGCGGTCAGAGTGGTCTTACCGTGGTCGACGTGACCAATGGTCCCGATGTTGACGTGCGGCTTGCTCCGCTCGAACTTCGCCTTCGCCACTGGAATGTCCTCCTGGACTGATTTCGCTTTGTGCTCACCGGCCGGCGTGGCTGCCGGCCAGTGATTGTTTCTCGTCGGTGCTGCGGACGTTCAGGAGTGTTCCTTATGCCCGCGGGCGATGAGGGACTACTCCCCCGTCGCCTTCGCGATGATTTCCTTCGCGACGTTCGCGGGAACCTCGGCGTAGGAGTCGAACACCATGGAGTAGTTCGCCCGGCCCTGGGTCCGCGACCGGAGGTCGCCGACGTAACCGAACATCTCCGACAGCGGAACCAGTGCCTTCACGACACGGGTACCCGACCGCTCCTCCATGGCCTGGATCTGACCACGGCGGGAGTTGAGGTCACCGATGACGTCACCCATGTAGTCCTCGGGCGTGGTGACCTCGACCGCCATCATCGGCTCCAGAATCACCGGGCCGGCCTTCTTCGCGGCTTCCTTCATCGCCATGGAACCGGCGATCTTGAACGCCATCTCCGAAGAGTCGACCTCGTGGTACGCACCGTCCAGCAAGGTGAACTTCAACCCGACGAGCGGGTAGCCCGCGAGCACGCCGTACTGCATGGCGTCCTGCGCACCGGCGTCCACCGACGGGATGTACTCCCGCGGCACGCGGCCACCGGTGACCTTGTTGTCGAACTCGTAGAGTGCACCGTCGGTGCGCTCGAGCGGCTCCAGCTTCACGATCACCTTCGCGAACTGGCCGGAACCACCGGTCTGCTTCTTGTGGACGTAGTCGAGCTTGTCCACGGTCCTCTTGATGGTCTCGCGGTAGGCCACCTGCGGCTTACCGATGTTCGCCTCGACCTTGTAGTCGGACTTCATCCGGTTGACCAGCACCTCGAGGTGCAGCTCGCCCATGCCCGCGATGATCGTCTGGCCGGTCTCCTCGTCCAGCTTCACCTGGAACGTGGGGTCCTCTTCGGCCAGCTTCTGGATCGCCAGGGAGAGCTTCTCCTGGTCCGCCTTGGTCTTCGGCTCGATCGCGACCCGGATGACCGGCTCGGGGAACGTCATCGACTCGAGGACGATCGGGTTCTGCGGGTCGGCCAGGGTGTCACCGGTGGTGGTGTCCTTCAGGCCGATGACCGCGTAGATGTGACCGACCTGGGCGTCGTCGACCGGGTTCTCCTTGTTGGAGTGCATCTGGAAGATCTTCCCGATGCGCTCCTTGCGCTCCTTGGTCGCGTTGACGACCTGGGCACCGGAGGCGACCCTGCCGGAGTAGACCCGGATGTAGGTCAGCTTGCCGAAGAACGGGTGCGCGGCGATCTTGAACGCCAGCGCCGCGAACGGCTCGTTCACCGACGCCTCGCGGGTGGCCACGGTCTCGCCGTCGGGCAGCAGGCCCTCGACGGCCGGGACGTCCAGCGGCGACGGGAGGTAGTCGATGACCGCGTCGAGCATGGGCTGCACGCCCTTGTTCTTGAACGCGGAACCGGCCAGCACCGGGAACGCCTCGCGGGTGATCACCAGCTTGCGGATGCCGGACTTGATCTCGGCCTCGGTCAGTTCCTCGCCCTCGAGGAACTTCTCCATCAGCGCGTCGTCGGTCTCGGCGACGGTCTCGACCAGCTTCTCGCGGTACTCGGCGGCCTTGTCGGCGAGCTCGGCCGGGATGTCCTCGACCGCGTAGTCCTCGCCCTTCTGCACCTCGCCGCGCCAGACCAGGGCCTTCATCCGGACCAGGTCGATGACGCCCTCGAAGTCGTTCTCCGCGCCGATCGGCAGCTGGATGGCCAGCGGCCGGACGCCGAGGCGCTCCTCGATGGTCTTCAGGGTGTAGTAGAAGTCCGCACCCAGCTTGTCCATCTTGTTGACGAAGCAGATGCGCGGAACCTCGTACTTGTCCGCCTGACGCCAGACCTGCTCGGACTGCGGTTCGACACCTTCCTTGCCGTCGAAGACGGCGACCGCGCCGTCGAGCACCCGCAGGTTGCGCTCCACCTCGACGGTGAAGTCGACGTGCCCGGGGGTGTCGATCAGGTTGATCTGGTGGTCGTCCCAGTAGGTGGTGGTGGCAGCCGAGGTGATGGTGATACCCCGCTTCTGCTCCTCCTCCATCCAGTCCATGGTGGCGGCGCCGTCGTGGACTTCGCCGATCTTGTAGTTGATCCCGGTGTAGAACAGGATCCGCTCGGTGGTGGTCGTCTTACCGGCGTCGATGTGGGCCATGATGCCGATGTTGCGGACCTTGTTCAGGTCGGTCAGCACTTCACGTGCCACGAGAATGTTCCCCTGTCTCAAGCGTGGGGCCCGGCAAGGCTTCCATCGATTGCCGGGCGGTCATCACCAGCGGTAGTGCGCGAAGGCCCGGTTGGACTCGGCCATCTTGTGCGTGTCCTCGCGACGCTTCACGCTGGCACCGAGGCCGTTGGAGGCGTCGAGGAGCTCGTTCTGCAGGCGCTCGATCATGGTCTTCTCACGGCGAGCCTGCGAGAACGACACCAGCCAGCGCAGCGCGAGGGTGGTGGAGCGGCCGGGCTTGACCTCGATCGGCACCTGGTAGGTGGCGCCACCGACGCGGCGGCTCTTCACCTCGATGGTGGGCTTCACGTTGTCGAGCGCGCGCTTCAGCGTGACGACCGGGTCGGTGCCGGTCTTCTCGCGGGCGCCTTCCAGCGCGCCGTAGACGATGCGCTCGGCGAGGGACCGCTTGCCGTCCTTCAGCACCTTGTTCACCAGCTGGGTGACCAGCGGCGAGGCATAGACGGGGTCGGAGATCAGCGGCCGCTTCGGCGCCGGACCCTTGCGAGGCATTAGCTCTTCTCCTTCTTCGCGCCGTACCGGCTGCGCGCCTGCTTGCGGTTCTTCACACCCTGGGTGTCGAGCGAACCGCGGATGATCTTGTAGCGAACGCCGGGGAGGTCCTTCACACGACCACCGCGCACGAGCACCATCGAGTGCTCCTGCAGGTTGTGGCCCTCACCGGGGATGTAGGCGGTGACCTCGATGCCGCTGGTCAGCTTCACACGCGCGACCTTGCGCAGCGCCGAGTTCGGCTTCTTCGGGGTCGTGGTGTACACGCGAGTGCACACGCCACGCCGCTGCGGGCTCCCCTTGAGGGCCGCGGTCTTCTGCTTGGCAGCCTTGTCCTGGCGGCCCTTGCGGACCAGCTGCTGGATCGTGGGCAATGGACCAGCTTTCTGTCGCGATCTTGCTTACTTCGTGTCTTCACCGGCCCCCGCGGTCGGGCGTGTCGGCCCGCGTCACGGTCTGTCGACCGGTAACTTCCCGGGAGGGATTTTCCGTCGGACCCCGTCCTGCCGGAGCGGGCGACCGGATGCGACACGCGCACCGGTCATGCCGAACGGCACACGGAGCGGCCCGACGCCTGCCGGGCACGGTCTCCAAAGATACCCGGCCGCTTCTCGGGTGGCCGAGGCGGGGGGTCTGAACGGGCAGGAAGCGTCATCGTACCCGTTGTGCACCTCGGTGTGGCGTTGTTCCACACCGTGCGCCGTGCTTCAGTCCTCGTCCGGCTTCGCGTGGTCCGGCCTGCCCGGGTGCGGATCCCGGGAAAGGTCGACCAGCGGGTGCACGCCCGCGCCCTCCGGCGCCGCGTGCCGCCCCCTGCGCTCCTCGGCGGGTTCCGTCTCGGCGGTCCACCCCGCTGTTTCCATAACGCTGTCCTCCTGCTCGCGATTCCCCTTGCCGCCGGGGAACCTACCCATTCCCCGAACGGGTGACGCAGGGGGATCCATTCCCGCATTCGGCACGTCCAAGCCCGCGAACGGGTCACCATGACTTACGTCACGCGGAGCAGCACGGGAGGGGAAGGCATGTCGGCGGAGTTCGATCAGCTGGTCGCCGAGTTCGAACGGTTCCAGTCGAAGATCAGGAACGTGGACGACCGGCTGGCCGGGATCGAGGGGATGCGGGCCGAGCTGAGCGCGCTGGAAGCCACCGTGACCTCCCCCGACCGGGCGGTGACGGTGGTGGCGGGGCCCGGCGGCGCGGTGCTCGACGTCCGGTTCACCGAGGAGGCACTCCGGCAGTCGCCACAGGCGCTGTCCACCGCGCTGATGTCGACGCTGCGCGAGGCCGTGGCCGAGTCGGCCCGGCGGCAGGCGAGCATCGTCGAAGAACACATGGGCGACGACCTCGGCCTCACCGATCAGGTGCTCGAGAGCCAGGCCGAACTGTTCGGCACCAGCGTCGAGGAAATGCGGTCCCGGATGGCGGCGGAGACCGCGGCGGCGCCCGCACCACCGGACGACTTCTCCGAGCAGTCGTTCGTGCGGCGCGCGGAGGAACCGCCGCCCGCGGCCCCGCCCAGTGGTGGTTCCGAGGGCGACACCTTCCTGCGCAAGCTGTTCGACGAGGAGGACCACTGATGCCCGACGGAGCCACCCCCGGCACGGGGTACCAGGTCCAGGTCGACGCGCTGCACAAATACGTCGGCTCGCTGGGGAACTACAAGGACCAGACCGGGAAGATCACCGACATGGTCGGCAACGCCGACGTCGGCGACAAGTCGTGGGGCGTGGTCGGGCTGTTCACCAAGCACGGCTACACCGAGACCCTGCACGAGCTGCGGGACCTGCTGCGCTCGATGAGCGAGGGACTGGCCTCGGCGCAGGCGAAGTTCACCGACGCGGCGAACGTGTACCAGGGCACCGAAGACGACCACAAGGCGGTGTTCGGGCAGATCGAGACGCTGCTGGACGGCCCGCGCGGCGAGAAGCACTGAGAGGGACGTCATGGCAGAAGTCGAGGACGTCGCGGGAAAGATCTCGATCAAGTCCGACGATCCGAACACGGTCGCGGGCATCAACGTCGACAACGCGGTCAAGGCCACCCCGTTCCTCGGGCAGGCCGTCACGGTGGGCAAGGACGCCGGCGCGGTGTTCAAGGCCTTCGGCGCTCCGCACCCCGACGGCGCGGACATCACGCTCGGGCTCACCACGATCGCGACCGACACGACCGGGTTCATCCAGTCGAGCTCGCAGGCCATCGTGGACATCGCGACCGACCCGCTGGGCTGGCTGATCGGCCAGGGGCTCAACTTCCTGATCAGCGCGGTGCAGCCGATCCAGGACGCGATCCACTTCGTCAGCGGCGACGGCCCGGCGCTGGGCATCGCCGCGGAGAACTTCGGCGCGATCGCGAAGGGCCTCCAGGACCTGGCGAAGAACTTCGCCGAGGTCGCCGAGTCCTCGCTCGCGCAGTGGCAGGGCGATGCCGCGACGGCGGCGAAGACGTCGCTCGGCGAGTTCGCGCACGGGGTGGACGGGGTGGCGGCCAAATCCGGCGACCTCGCGCAGATGCTGCAGCTCAGCAGCATGTTGATGACGTTCGTCGAGGAGCTGATCAAGGCCATCCTGACCGAGCTGATCACCTGGCTGGTCATGATCTGGGTCCCGGCGATCGCCGCCGCGATCCCGACCGCGGGCGCGTCGACCGCGGCGGCGGGGACGGCGTCGGAGGTCAAGCTGGCCACCACGTCGGCGAAGACGACGCAGAAGGTGAGCAAGCTGCGCAAGATCCTCCAGGACGTCCTGGAGTGGCTCAAGAAGCTCATGGCGAAGCTGAAGGAAACGCGGTTTGGCAAGGCGCTGATGGAGGGCAAGACCGCGGGCAAGCTCAAGGAAGCCAAGGAGCTGACCAAGGGCCAGGGCGCCATGGAGAAGCTCTTCGGCGAGAAGGGCATGCTCGGCAAGCGTTTCGAGAAGGCGTGGGAGAACCCCGTCCTGAACGAGGACGGCGCCATCCGTTACACGCCGTCGCTCCTGAAGAACGGTGCGAAGGAAACGCTGAAGAAGGGCCGCGAAGCCGCGTTCAAGGGTGTGCTCGGCTACGACCCGACGAATCCCGGGGAGAATCCGGCGAAGACGGTCAACGACCACCTCGGCAAGCTGAACAGTCACGTGAAGAACGCCAAGAAGACGAGTGACTACGGTGAGACCGGTACCGAGCAGTCGGACGAAGAGACCAAGAAGGATCTGGACTTCTGACCATGACGGCCGACCTCGCCGGGGTGTTCGAGAGCCCCGTGCTGAACAACGTCCTGGCCGGGGCGTCGATCGCCGCGGTGCTGGCGGTGCTCGCCGTGATCATGCTGGACCGCAACCGAGGCGCCCGCAAGGCCGCCGTGGAGCACTGGTTCCGCGCCTTCGCGGCCGAGCACGGCGGGACCTTCCACAGTGGACAGAGCGGGGACACGGCGGTGCCCTCGTTCGGCGTGCGGCATCCGGGCGGGCGGCCGCTCGGCGAGTCGAGCGGGCATCCGTGGGTCGAGTTCCGCCATCGCGACCGCGCGGTGATCGGCGCCGATGGCCGCGAGCTCTACCGCGCGCTGTCGGATCACATCGAGAGCCGGGATCAGCACTACGTCCAGGTCTCGGTACCGCCATCGCCACTGCTGTGCGTCGGGAAGGTGCTCCCTGCGGAGATCCGTGACCGGTCGACGCGGTTCAAGACCATGGACAAGGCCTTCGACGCGGCGTACGTCGTGTACACGAGTGATGTGGCCGTAGCGGACGAAGTCCTCGACGCGGAGCTGCGCGCGTGGCTGCTTCGCTCTTTGGGTGAGCGGTCATTCGCGGTCGAAGGCGGCTCGCTGCGCACCTGGGGCGTCGGCCAGCTGAGCAGGCCAACGCTGATCGCCGAGGCGGACTTCCTCCTCGGCCTCGCCGACCACCTGCCCGCCCGGCTGTGGCGGGCCGCCTGAGTGGAGACGAACCGTGATCGCGCTGTGGCTCATGCTCGGCATCGTCGTGATCGTCCTCATCGGACTGGTCGTGGCCCTCGTGAGCCGTAAGAAGGGCCGGGACGACCTGCGCGCGTTCGCGACGTCGCAGGGCGGGCGGTGGCACGACTCCAGCAGCGGCACCCGTCCCGGTTTCGGGGTCCGGCCGGACGAGCGGTACACGTTCGCGCTCGAGTTCGGCCGCCAGGGCGTGCCGGTGGTGGCGTTCCAGGGCGTGGACACCGTCGGCGGCGACACGACGGTGTGGCACAAGGTGCGCGTCGGCGCGCCGATGACGCCGAGGCTGTGCCTGTACAAGATCGGGCCCGTCGACCGGCCCGATTCGCCGATGCACCAAATGATGCTCCGCACGTACATCCCCGCCTCGGTGAGCCGCGAGCTGGCCGAGTGGCCGGTGCCGGATCCCGCGCTGCGGCCGCTGATCGCCGTTTACACGGCCGATCCACGCTTCGCCGACACCGTGCTCACGCCGGCGTTCCTGCACTGGTACACGGGCGCCGTGCCGCCGCTGTCACCGGGGATCGACGTCGGCGACGGGGTGGCGTCGAGCCGGATCACCGGGCCGATGTCGATCGCATCGGTCACCCAGGTCACCGACCGGCTCCTCGCCGTGGCCCACGGGATCGCGCGCTGACGCCTACGATTCGTCCATGGCGCGTCGGCGGGCGAGCACACCGCGGGAGTGGGTTGCGAAGCACAACGCCGCGTTGTACGTCGCGGGCGACGGCCGCGCGCCGACGTTCGGCTATTTCCCCAACGCGCGGCAGCGGACGACGTTCGCCCATCTGACGCCCCAGGCCGCGCCGTACGAATACGCCGTCGAGTTGCGGCTGGGTGAGCACGCGGTACTGGCGTTCGAGTACCGGACTTCGGAGGATGCCGCCGGGATCGGGTACATGGTGCAGGTCTGGACTCCCCCGGTGCCCGCGCTGAGCTTCGATACGACGTTGAAGAGCATGCTGACGTCGATCAAGGGGCAGCCGACGGCGTTCCAGTCGGCCGGGACGGTGCCGATCGGGCATCCGGCGTTCGACGCGCGGTTCACGGTGTACTGCGAGCATCCGGACTTCGCGCGGGGCGTGCTCACGCCGCCGGTGCTGGAGCGGCTGCTCGCGGATTCGCGGACGCCGGCGCAGTTCGGGCTGCTCAACTCCGTCGCGCTGGTTTCGGGGCCGCGAGCGCTTTCGCTGGACGACGTGCCCTCGTTGGCCGGGTTCCTCGTCGACTTCGTGCGGACGTTGCCGGGCTACACGTGGCAGTACCGGCGCTGAAAACCGCTGGACGGGCGGGTCAGGATGGCCGGGTGAGTGAACGCTGGACCATCGCCCCGTCGGCCGTCGACCATCCGGACGCCGTCGCGGTGCTGCGGGAATACATGACCGACATCGCGTCCCGGTATTACGGGCGGCCCGCGACGACCGCGGAGGTCGACATCGCGCTGGCCGAAGACCCCACCGACGACCTCGCGCCGCCGACCGGTGCGCTGCTGCTGGCCCGCGCCGAGGACGGCGCCGTGCTGGGCTGCATCGGCGTCCGGCTGGTGGAGCCGGCCGTCGCCGAGTTGAAGCGGGTGTACGTCCGTGCGTCCGGCCGGGGGCAGGGCGGCGGCGTGCGGCTGGTCGGCGCCGCCGAGGAGGTCGCCAGTGACTTGGGCGCGACGCTGATCCGGCTCGACACCCGCGACGACCTCGTCGAGGCCCGCGCGCTCTACACCCGCTGCGGCTACGCCGAAGTCGCCCCGTTCAACTCCGACAAGTACGCCGAGCACTGGTTCGCGAAACCCCTCCCCACCAGGGACCCGACGCGCAGTTAGCGGGCTAAACGCAGTCGGCCCGGCCGCTGACCTGCGCCCGGCGCACGCCGCGTTTAGCGGGCTAAACGCGGTCGCCGCCCGACCCTCCCGCCCGGCGGCCAGCTCTCGTCGCCTGCCGCGTCCGCGCCTCCGCTGCACGGCGCCGGGTGCTCTCGCCGCCCGCTGCCTGTCGCCTCCGGGCCTCCCGCCGCGCCGCGCCAGGGCCTCGCCGAGCGCGGTTTTGCCCCGAAAACCGCGCGGGGGGCCGGGTGGGCGGGGGGGGGGTGGGCGGGGGGGCGGTGGGGCAGTTTGGGGGGGGAAAACCGGGGGAGCGGGGCTCAGCCGAGGCGGCCGGCGCAGGTGGCGACCTCACCGGGGGCGGAGTTCTGCGAGGTCACGACCGTGCCGCGGACGGCGATCCGGCACTCGACGGGGCCCTCGGCCTGGCCCATCAGCTGGACGGTCGGCGGCGTGCCGGCGTGCTTCCAGGTCAGTTCCTTCCGCCACGGCAGTGGCACCGCGAGTTCCTGGTGCACGAGCCCGAGGCCGTTCTCGTCGTAGACGACGGTCGCGGTCCCGCTGCCCGCCAGCTCGTAGGTGATGCGCCAGTCGTCCGGCACCGGCGTCGAAGTCACCGTCCGGGTGACCGACTGGGGTGTCGGGGCACTCGACGACACCGGCGCGGACGGCGACGGTTCGCCGACCACGGCGACGGCCTCCGCCGGTGGCGGCTCATCACCGCCGCCGAGCAGGATCACCCCGGCCGCACCGGCCGCGACGACGACCGCGGCGACGCCGAGGCGCAGGAACACTTGCTTGTCCACCATCGGAATCTCCTCGACGGCTCGTGCCGTGGGGGGGGGGGCCCGCCGCGCAGCGCGGAGACCGGCGGGGGGCGCCGACGGGACCCGCCCACCCGGGGCCCGGCGGTGTGTGTGGGAGGGTCGGCCGGCGCGAGCTC
>NZ_JBHYIK010000098.1:20991-23486 GCF_042739735.1 Amycolatopsis sp. NPDC059027
ACAGTTGCTCTCCCCCTCCTGTACTCCCCCGGGCGGGAGTGTGGGGGGGTCCTGCCCGCGGGGGCTCTCGGCGGCCCCGCCGGGGCGCTCAAGAGGGCAGCAGCCTGCCCGGGACACCGTTGAGCGACTGGATCAGGCCGAGCACCGGAACACCGAGCGGCGCGAACGTCCAGATGTTGTTCAGGTTGGTCGTGTCGGGCTCGTCCACGACGGTCACGCCGCCCGGCGCGTCCTGGGCGGACGTTGTGGCCGCCAGTGCCGGCACGGCGGCACCGAGCACGCCGACGCCCGCGAGCGTGGCGATCGCGGCCGCGCGGACCAGGGTTTTCTTCATTGGTTCCCTCCTTGGGATGACATGGGGTGGGCGGGGTCAGGAGATGGGCGTGATCAAGCCGAAGATCGGCGCGAGGAGCTGGGTCGGCGCCTGCACCGTGGGGCCGAGCAGACCGCCGAGGTCGAGGTCCGGCGTCACCCAGATGGGTGTGTTCTCGGCCGGGGCGGCGTCGGCCACCCCGCCCGCCACCCCGGTCAGCGCTGCCGCCGCGGCCAGCGGGAGCAGCACCCTGGCTGCGATTCGCTTCATGGAATTCACCTCCTTGACTTCGATCAATTTCCCCGCTTCCTCCGGGAAGCGGAAATCAGCGGAGAACCGCGCTGATCGGCACAATGGTTCCGTCCGGAACCCACTGGCCCGCATAATCGCGGTTCATCACCATTCCGATGGCATGTGGTTCATTCGGATACATCGGCATGGCGTTGACCTGCGCGGCGGCGAAGATCTGCACATCGCCGTTCGCCGAACGCCATTGGTCGCCGAGCCAGGAACGAAAACCGCCCAAGGTCGGGCTCTCCCCGCCGAAGGAATTCCCCACGGCCACCGCGTAGCCGACGGCGAGCTGGTCGCGCGGATCGAACCGCAGCGGCAGCGAAGAACTCGCGACCGAATTCACGATCGGACCGTTCAACAGCCAGGGCGCGAGATACAAGCCGTACTGATGTGTCGGCTTCAACCGCTGCGACTCCGCCGCGCGGCTCATCGCCGTGTATCCCCCGGCCCAGCCGGAAACGACGACCAACGCCGTGTCGGCGCCGGGATCTTCCCGCACCGCGAGGCCGGTGCGCGCCGCGGTGTCGCGCACTAGCTTCGCCGCCGCGACACCGCGCGGCGATTCGTCACCGACCAGAGTGATCGCCGAAGGCTTTCGCCCCGCGAGGAACTCCACGAGCTTGACCAGCGAACCACTGTCCTCAGAGGACAGTACGTCGGCAGGGCACGAGGCGAGCACATCGCGTCGTCCGGCGATGACTCCGCCGAGTGCCGCGCTGGCACATTCGGGCGCGTCGGCGTCGGCGATCGAGGGCCCGGCGGCGTCCCCCGCGTCGACGTCGACCCTCGTTTCGGCCGTTCCCTTGCTCACGACCAGTTCGCTGCGTCCCGGCGGGAGTTCGACCTCGGCCCAGCTCCCCTCGGCACCCGGCCGTGCGGCAGCTTTGGTGATCAGCCCGCCCGGCACTCCGGCGGACAGGTCGTCGCCCGCACTGGCCGGGAAGTGCACGAGGTTACGGCCCGGCCGCTGCGGACTGAGCAGCACCGGGATCCGTGCTCCACCGGCTACCGCGTCGGCGATCAGCGGCACCCCGGGAACCGGCAGGGCAGGCGGCTGGGGAATGGCCGCCAGCGCGCTCCAGGCAAGAAAACCCACTGCGACCCCGACCGCGCCGAATCGGTACACCCGACTGGAATCATTGCCCCCCAGTAAAACTCCGGCAAGAACGGCCACCACGATCGGCAACAGGACGATCGCCAGCAGCGCGACCCCGAAGAGGGTTTCGTACAACCGCCGGTCGAAGCCGAGCCCGGATTGGACGAGTTGCACCGCGCCTGCGACCGCGAGCAGGCCACCGATCGTCAGCGCGAGTGGACCGAGCCGGAAAGCGGTGCCACGCCAGCGATCCGCGGGCACTCCCGCGGACAGGACGGTGACACCGAACCACAACGCGGCGCCCACCACGTAGACCGTGTCGACGGCGAAATCGACACCGGAGCGGCCGAGGGAAGTTTCCAGTACCACCAGGACGATCAACGCGATCGACGCCCACCGGCCGGCGGACGGCCAGCGGATCAGCACGGGGATCACCGCGGCGAGCACGAGATGGACGGCCAGCGCGTACACGTTGAGGTCGACGACGAACGCCGACACCACCGCCGCTACAGCCGAGACACCACCGAGCAAGCCGACGGCGATGAGCAACCGGCGCGGCAACTTGTCCACGAGCGGTCGCAGGACGCCGGTACCGGCGAGGAAAGCAGTACTCAGCAGGAGGACGAGTCTCAGCAGCAGCGCGGCGATGTCCACTCCGGACGAACCGGTGGCCGGGACGACATGGTGATCCATGGGGACCTTCCGGGTGGAGTGGGGGGGGGGGGCGGGGGGGGCCGCGGCCGCCGCCCCGCGCGGCGCGGCAGTGTGGGTTGTGGGGCCGGCGGGGGGCAC
>NZ_JBHYIK010000098.1:23496-26352 GCF_042739735.1 Amycolatopsis sp. NPDC059027
AGCCCCTCCCGGCGGGCCCCAGTCCTGGATCCACGCCCACCCGCACGATGACGGCGAGCGCCGCCCCCCGGCCCGCCCCCCCCCCCCGCCACGGCACGGTGATCACTTGATGTCCGCGTCCGCGACGACGAACAGCTCGGAGTGCGGTTTGGCGTTGCCGAAGTCCCCGTGCGGCCAGGACTTGCGGTTGAAGTTGATGCCGACCTGCCCGGTGAACTCGTCCCGGAACTTCTGGTCGACCGCGACCTTCCCGTCCGGCCCGAGGTTCAGCAGGTTGACCTTGTGGTCACCGTCCAAACCGGACCGGGCGACGAAGTAGTTCGACACCGCGAGGTGCTGCGGCTGGGCGGTTTCGTGGTAGAAACCGTCGGCGCCGAGCGTCCAGTTGTCGTAGGCGCCCCAGTGCGGGCCCGCGCCCGGGGTACCGGGGTTGATCGGCGCCGCGCCGGCGACGGTCGGGAGATCGCCACCACCGCCCTGCTGAGCCTTCTCCTTGGTGTCGATGCGGCCCTTGATGTCCTCGACCCGGTCACCGGCATTGACCAGCTTCTCGATGTTGAGGACGTACACGCCACCGGTGGTGCCGGGGTCGTCCGGCCCGAGCGCGCCCTTCTGCCGCCCCTGGATGGCGCGGTAGAGGTACTTGTCGTCCGGACTGGTCTGGATCCAGCCACCGTTGGAACTACCGCCGTTTGAGTCGTTGTTCGGGTAGATCGCCTTGTTCGCGGTGCCGTCGTCGAACACCTCGATCCAGTGCGGCTCCTTCGCGGTGATGTCCGGCGTGTAGAACACCGCGCCGCCCTGCATGGTCTGGGCGAACGCGCCCTTGTGGCCGGGCTGGTTGGTCACCGTGGTCTCCATGACCGCGCGGCTTTCGGCGTGCAACGGGTCCTTCGGATCGGCACGCGGGCCGTCCTGCAGGTAGGACACCGACTTCAGCTTCGGGTGGTTCCGGTCGGCGATGTCCCAGGTGCGCACGGTCGGGCGGCGCAGGTACGGCGAGGGTTGCTTGACCGGGTCGAGAATAATGTTCCTCGGCTCGGCGTAGTCACTGGTGACCAACGTGTTCAGGTCCTCGCGGGCCTGGATTCCGTGCGGGTTCGCGCAGGTCGGCTTGCCCAGCTGCGGCAGGTTGTCGCACAGTTTCTGGTTGTCGCCCTGCGGTGTCGCGGCAGGCGACTCGGAAAGCACCTTGGCGTTCTGGTCGAAGCGGACCACCTCGCCGGGGCTGCCGGCGAAACCGTTGCCGATCTGGGTCGAGCCGTCGGCGTAGGAATGCGGGCCCGGAACGACCGGGCCGCCCATGTACGTGCCATAGGCGGTGCCGTCCTTGAGCACCCAGTACGCGTCCGGCACCGAGCCACCGAGCGTCTGCGTCGGCAAGCTGACACCCTTGAGCTTCAGCTGCGGCAGCGCACCGACGTCGAACGCGTAAGTCGCGGCGGCGAAGAGCGCACCGGCATAG
Organism: Amycolatopsis sp. NPDC059027; assembly: GCF_042739735.1. Taxonomy (NCBI): domain Bacteria; kingdom Bacillati; phylum Actinomycetota; class Actinomycetes; order Pseudonocardiales; family Pseudonocardiaceae; genus Amycolatopsis; species Amycolatopsis sp. NPDC059027. The sequence goes on from NZ_JBHYIK010000098.1 coordinate 24,962, forward strand.
ATGGTGTCTCCCTTGTGCCACACGTATTGCATGTGGTGCGGCTCGTTCTCGACGAGCGGGCCGACGGTGGCGGTGTTGACCACCTTGCCGTAGGTCGGCGAGCCCTGGGTAGCGTCGATCACGGCCAGGAAGTCCGGCCCGGGAAGCGCGTTCTTAACCTTGTTCAGACCACCGCCGAGCGAGCCCGGCAGGTTCTTGACGTCCTTGACCAGTGTGTCGGCGATGTTCTCGTCACCGGCCCAGACCAGCAGCCATTTCTTGGGCGTGCCACCGGAACGCGCCTGCGTGGCGAGATCCTTGGACACCAGGTGGTTCTGCACCCAGTACTGCTTGCCGTCGGCCGCGGTCTTCGCGTCGGTGACGACCTGGACGTCGGCGTAGGCGCTGGTCGCCGAGCCGGTGTAGGTGACCGCCGCGACGGCCAGTGCGGCCGCCATGGCGACGGTCACCACTTTTCGCCTGCGGACCGAGCCGGTCCGGAGCGAGGTGAATCGCATACGTACTCCCTGTTTGTCGAAAAGCGCCACGAAAGGCACATCCCTCCCCCTGTTTCGCGCACGACGAACTGACCGATTGCGGCAGGGGAAGCCGGCGGCACCGCGCGTACGCGTTCACCGGACCGGCGGATCCGGAAATGCTCGCGGTGCGGCGAATAATGAACGGGTCACGGTGAATCGGCACGCACCGGGAAACGGGCGCGCGGATTCAGCGGATCGGCTGCGGAGGAACCGTCAGGAATTCATACAGAGCGCGCTGGCCTGGTGCCGAAGATCCACGTGGCGGCGGCACACCAGGGCGACAGGAGCGGACATGCGCGAAATAGTCGACCCAACCGGTCATCGTGTCAATCTCGTGATCAAAGAATGAGAACTAGCCCGGCTGGGTGAATTTCTCTCTGCACGAAGGTCAGCAACCCTCTGTTGACTAGCCCGAACGAGTGGCGCCTTCTCGGACCATGAGAAGTGCTCCCCTTGGCCGTCTCACAACTGGTCACAACGGCCCTATCCGCGCCATCATCCCTGGCGGCAGGCGTGATGATTTCGTTACCAAATGCCGGGAACTTGTGGGCTTGCCGACCGACTTGGCCCCCTCCCGCGACCATCGCGACCCGCCGCCGCACCACCCTCCCGCCAGATCCTTAGCGTTGCTCAGCGCCGCGTTTAGCCCGCTAACTGCGCTTGCCGGGGCCGCGCAGAGTGCGTTTAGCGGGCTAAACGCGCTCGGGGCGGGGCTGGGAGGAGGGTGGAGGGGGCGGCTGGTGGGGGTGTCGGGGGATGAAGAAGCGCCCTCGGCCGAAGGGGGCCCCGGGGGCGGGGGGGGGGGGGGGGTTTTTGGGGTTGTCGGCGGCCGGCGCGGGGGCCCAGCACCACAGGCCCCCCCCGCCCCCCAAG
>NZ_JBHYIK010000099.1:0-25632 GCF_042739735.1 Amycolatopsis sp. NPDC059027
CCTCGCATGCCATGCGAGGAAAGTCCCCTTCAGCTCACAGCGGCCAGGGCGTCGAGGAGGAGGGCGAGCGCGGGGCCCGGGTTGTCCCAGAAGACCATGTGCCCGGCGTCGGGGACCTCGAACAGCCGCGCCGACGGATTCGACGCGGCCAGCTCGCGGACGCCTTCGGGCGGGACGACGGGGCTGTCCGCGCCGTGCAGCAGCGCGACCGGTGCGGGAACCGAGGGCCAGACGGTGAAGAAGTCGTCGGTCTCGAAACCCCGGTGTGTTGCCGCGATCGCCTCGGCGTCGCAGCTGGCGAGCCACCGCGCACGCAGTTCCTGTTCCCGGTGCGGCCAGCGTGGCCAGGACAGTGCGACCTCGTCCGCGGTGGTGCCCCGCCGGGCCTGCGCGAGTTGCTCGTCGAACACGGCCAGCGACGTCGGATAGGGGCCACGATCCGGGCCCGACAGCGGCGGGTCGACGAGGACACTTCCGCGCAGGGGCAAGGATTTCCGCGCGGCGGTCACCGCGGCGATCCGCGCGCCCATGGAGTGGCCGAGCAACACCGGGCGATCGAGGCCGAGCGTGGTGACGACGACTTCGGTGTCGTCGGCGTAGTCGTCCACTGTGTACGCCGGGGCGGAGTCGGAGAGCCCGCGGCCCCGGACATCGACGACGATCGGGCGAGCCACGGACGTCAGCTCCCGCGCGACGAAATCCATCGTGATCGCCGGGCTGGTGATGCCGGGCAGCACCACGAGCGGGACGCCGTCGCCACCGTAGTCCAGCACGTGCAGCCGCAGCCCGCCGGAGCGGACCCAGCGGCTGAGCGCCGGGACGTCGGCGAGATCGGCGAGGGCGGGCTGGCTGAGCGTACGCATGCGAGGCTCCTGGTCAGGGGAGAGTGGTGAGATAGGCGAGCGCGTCGGACTGGTCGATGACGTCGCCGTATTTGGCCTGGATGTCGAACAACGCGGCGTCGTGCGGGCCCGAGGCGCGGTCGCCGACGCACGCGCGGGGGACGAGCACGCCGAAACCGGACTGCACGGCGTCGACGGCGGTCGCGCGCACGCACCCGCTGGTCGTCGCGCCGCACACCAGGACGGTGTCGCGGCCGAGACCGGTCAGCAACGCGGCGAGCCCGGTGCCGAAAAAGGCCGACGCGCCTTTCTTGAGGATCAGGTGATCCTCGGGAACGCGAGGGAGCCGAGGGTCGAGCGCGACCGCCTCGCTGCCTTCGCGCAGCGAGCGCATCCCGGGCGCCTTGTGCAGCCATGTCACCGCGTCACCGTCGGCCTCGGCCGGGGTGTAGCTGATCGCGGTGAAGACTACCGGGACGTCCCGCGAACGCGCGGCCTCGATCAGCGCGCCGGTCGACGCGACGACGTCGGTGAGGTCCGCCCCGGTCGGGAACCCCGGCTCGGTGAATCCCCGGGTCAGATCCACGACGACGAGCGCGGGACGGCTGCCCCGCCGCACCTCGGCGCCGAAACCCGCGCGTTCGTAGGTGTCCAGTGTGGACTGTCCATAGTCACCCACGGCGCTTCAGCTCCTTAGACTGCGCGCGCAGCTTCCCGAGCAGCCAGCCCTGGAAAAGACCGAGGGCGAACGCCCCGATCACCGGCGCGTACTTGGCGGCCGGGCCGAGCACCAGGGCCAGACCGTCCAATTCGGACTGGGCGGCCGCCGCCGACGGCGAGGCAGTGGCGGACGGGGGAGCGGCGGGGCGCGCGGGATCGAGCAGGCCCGCCAGGTTGCCCGCGAACTGGCCGAGCAGCTTCCCCGCCACCGCGCCGATCGCGCCCTTGCCGAACTGCGCGATCTTGCCGCGGATCAGCAGATCCGTGGTCAGCCGCAGCACCGCGCCCTCCGGCGACTCGGCCACCGTGACCTCGACCTGTGCTTCGGCGTCCCCGCTGCCGTGGACGTCGTTGCCCGCGGCCTGCAGCCGCAGGTACCGGCGCCGCTCGTCGACCTCGAGAAACCGCACGGTGCCCTGGTAGGCGGCGGAAATCGGGCCGACCTTCACCTGGACGCGGCCGCGGTGCGTGTCGCCGTCGCTGCCCTCGATCGCCGCGCCCGGCAGGCACGGGACGATGCGCCCGACGTCGGTGAGCGCGGCGAACACCGCCTCCGGCGGGGCCGCGATGGCGACTTCGTGGTCCAGGATCATCGGGTGCTCCCTTCCGGCGCGAGCCGGGCCCGGCGGCGGGCCGCGCAGTCGTCGATCGCTTCCACGATCGTCTGATATCCGGTGCAGCGGCAGAGGTTCGACGCCACGGTCTCGCGGATCTCCGCCTTGCCCACCTCCGGCTTTTCGGCGAGCAGCCCCTCGGCGAGCATGAGGAAACCGGGCGTGCAGAATCCGCACTGCAGGCCGTGGTGCTCGGCGAACGACCGCTGCAGATCGTTCAGTTCCCCGTCCACCGCGAGGGATTCGACCGTCCGCACGGCGCGACCCTCGGCCTGCACCGCGAAGACGAGACAGGCCCGCACCGGCGCTCCGTCGAGCAGCACCGTGCAGGCACCGCACACGCCGTGCTCGCAGCCGACGTGCGTACCGGTCAGCTCCAGGTCGTGCCGCAGGACGTCGACGAGCGTGCGCCGCGCGTCCACGAGCAGCTCGTGTTCGGCGTCGTTCACCGTCAACGTGATCAGGTAGCGCTCACTCATCGGTTTCCTCGCAAAGCCCGGTGCACGGTTTCCGGGGTGATCGGGGTGTTGTCGAGTTCGACGCCCGTGCCGCGCAGGGCGTCGTTGACGGCGTTGAGCACGGCCGCCGGCGCGCCGATCGTGCCGCCCTCGCCCGCGCCCTTGGCACCGTTGCGGGTGAACGCGCACGGCGTTTCCAGATGATGCACGCTGATGTCCGGCATCTCCGCGGCCGTGGGCACCTGGTAGTCGATGAAGCTCGCGCACGACGGCTCGCCGTTGGCGTCGTAGGTGACCTCCTCGAACAACGCCCCGGCGATGCCCTGCGCGATCCCGCCGCGTGCCTGGCCGTCCACGATCTGCGGATTGATCGCGACGCCACAGTCCTCGACACACACGTACCGCAGGATCTCGACCCGCCCGGTACCCGGACGCAGCTCGACGACCACGCCGTGCGTCGCGTTGGAGAACGTCCCGTCCCCGGCGACGTCGAACGAGGCCGTCGCGGACAGCCCGGGGTCGGCCTCCTTCGGTAGCAGATGTGCCTTGAGGTACGCGACGTCGGCGATGTCCGCAAAGGACAGTCGCCGCGACGGATCCGACCGCAGCCGCACGAAACCGTGGTCCAGCTCGACGTCTTCGGGCTGTGCCTGGAGCAGATGCGCGCCGAGCAGCAGCAGTTTGTCGCCGAGCTTCGTGGCCGCGAGCGCGACCGCGCTGCCGCCGATGGTGATCGACCGGCTGGCGAAGGTGCCCCAGCCGTAGGTGATCCGGTCGGTGTCGCCCTGTACGATCTGCACGCGGTCGAATTCGAGGCCGAGTTCGTCGGCGACGATCTGCGCCATCGTCGTCTCGTGGCTCTGCCCGTGGCTCATCGTCCCGCTGGTCACCACGACCGAACCGGTGGTGTCCATCCGGATCTCGGCGATGTCGTAGCCGGGCACCACGGTCATCTTGCGTTTGGCGAACGCGTCGGAGCCGTAGCCGGTGCGCTCGCTGAAACACGCGTAGCCGATGCCGAGCACACGATCCGAGGACGAGCGGTGGTCGTACCAGCCCTCGTCGCGCAGGATCTTCTCGCAGAGGTTCAAAGATTCCACATAGGACCCGGGGTCATAGGTGATCAGATTGACGCCGGTGTACGGGAATCGCGTGATCACGTTGCGGCGCCGGATCTCCACCGGGTCGAGGCCGAGTTCCCGGGCGGCGCGTTCGAAGAGCCGCTCCATCACCATCACGTACTGCGGCCTGCTGACGCCGCGATACGGTGCTGTCGGCGCCTTGTTCGTCGTCACCGCCCTCGCGCGGACCCGATAGGCCGGGACCTGGTAGACGCCGGGCATCTCGGCCGAAGCCATCAACGGTTCGATGCCCGCGGTGAACGGATAGCACGAGTACGCGCCCATGTCGCACACGATCTCGACGTCGAGGCCGAGGATGCGGCCTTCGGCGTCGAACGCCGCCCGCGCGTCGTAGCGCTGCTCACGGGCCAGGAACGACGCGGTGAGCGCGTCCTTGCGATCCTCGATCCACTTCACCGTACGGCCGAGCCGCAACGCGGCCGCCGCGGCGGCGATCTCCTCGCGGCCCACCACGCATTTCTGGCCGAACCCGCCACCCATGTCGGGCACCATCACCCGCACGGTCCGTTCGTCGCGCCCGAGGCAGGACGCCAGCACCGTGCGGACCTGGTGCGGGACCTGCGTACAGGTGTGCACCACGAGCTGCCCGGCCCGGTCGTCCCACGCCGCGACTGCGCCGCGGGTTTCCAGCGGAAGCGCGTTCTGGCGTCCGGTTTTGGCCTGCACCCGGACGACCTGGTGTGCCGTGGCGAAGACGTCGTCGATGCCTTCGGTGGCGAACATCGAGACGTCCACGAGCGTGTTCGCGGTGGCTTCGTCGTGCACAAGGGGAGCACCGGGAGAAAGCGCTTGCTCGTCCGACACCACCGGCGTGCCGGGATCGTAGACGACCTTGGCCGCCTCCAGCCCGTCCTCGACGGCGTAAGGATCTTCGGCCACGATGACGGCGATCGGCTCGCCGACGTACCGCACCCGGTCACGCGCGAGCACCGGCATCGCGGTCGGCACGAACTCCTCGCGCGGCCGGTCCAGCACCGCGGTGATATCGCCGAGGCCGAGGTCGGCGGCGGTGAACGCGGCCACGACGCCGGGGACGTCGCGCACGGCGTCGAGATCCACCGACACGATCGAGCCGGACGCGATCGTGCTGCGGACGAACTGCGCGTGCAGCATCCGCGGCAGGTGCAGATCGTCGACGAACCGGCCCCGGCCGGACAGCAGCCGCGGATCCTCCTTGCGGCGCACCGAGGCGCCGACCCATTTCCCGGCCGCGGTGAACGTCGGCTCCGCGGTCATCGGGACGCCGCCTTCGCACAGGCGGCGGTCACCAGTTCACGGGTGAGTGCACGGCGGTAGTCCGCGCTGCCATTGGCGTCCGACGGCGGATCGATCGCCTCCGCCGCGGCCTCGGCACACCGTTCGAACAGCTCCGGCCCGGCGGGACCGCCCTCGGCCAGCGCCGCCTCAGCCGCCGCGCTGCGGCAGGGCACCTCGGCGACGCCGCCCAGCACGATACGTCCACTGTGGACTTCACCGTCGGACATCTCCAGCGACACCGCGGCCGCGACCGTCGCGAAATCCCCGTGGCGCCGGGCGAATTCGGTGATTGCCGCGTGTGGGGCGCGATGCGGGAAGATCACCTCGACGATGAGTTCGTCGTGGTCCAGCGTGGTGGTGAAGAACCCGAGGAACAGTTCGCCCGCTGGGATCACCCGCCGCCGTCCGGCGCTGTTCTCCGCGACGACGCGGGCATCGAGCAGTACCGTCAGCAGGCCCCACTCCGCGGTCGCGTCACCGTGCGCGAGACTCCCGCCGATCGTGCCGCGGGTGCGGATCGGCAGATGCCCTAGCCAGCGCATCCCCTCCCGCAGCACCGCGAACCCCGGGCCGGTCACCGATTCCGGCGCGGTCTCGACGTCGTGGTGCGTGGTCAGCGCGCCGATGTGCAGCCCGTCGTCGGCGGTGCGCAGGTACCGCAGCTCGCGCAGGCCGCCGACGTCGACCAGATGCCGGGGCCGGGCGAGGCGGAAGTTCATCATCGGCACCAGGCTCTGGCCGCCGGCGATGACCTTGGCCTCGTCCCCGAGTTCGGCGAGGGATCGCGTCGCGCCCGGAACGTCCCGGGCGCGGTGGTAACTGAACGAAGCGGGCTTCATGCTCCTCCTATTCGACGACGGCGGCTGGCGCGGAACTCGGGGCGTCCGAGGACAGGTGGTCGAGCTGCCTGCCCTTGGTTTCCGGCGCCGCCGCGGCCATCCACAGCACGGCCGCCAGGACGACGACGCCGAGCACGGTGAACGTCAGCGGCAGCCCGAGCGTCGGCCACAGCACGCTGCCGAACAACAGCGGCGCGAACCCGGTGACCACCCGGCTCGACGCGGACGCCCAGCCGAACCCGCTCGCCCGCAGCGTCGTCGGGTACAACTCGGCGACATAGGCGTAGAGCACCGGGATCGCCACCTGCACGAGGAAACCGAACACGCCCAGCCACACCAGTGTGCCGCCGCCGACCTTGAGCACCAGCGCGAACCCGACGAGCGCCGCCGAGGCCAGCGGGGCCGAGATCCCGATGACCCATTTGCGGCCGACGACGTCCACCAGCGCGGCCGAGACGATGACGCCGACGATGCCCAGCCCGCTCATCACCGTGGTCCCCGCGAACGCGGCGGCGTCACCATGCCCCTGGGTGCGCAGGATCGTGGGCATCCAGCTCAGCGCGGCGTAGTAGAGCAGCATGATCGTGATGAAGGTCGCCCACGCCACCGACGTGATACGCCAGTCGAACGACCACACGGTGCGCAACTGCGTGACGGCGCTGCGCAACGCCCCGGCCCGGGGCTGCTCGGGCGGCGCGGGGATCTCGTACGGTCGCACGGGCGCGCCGGTGTCGGCGACGAGCTTGTCGATGACCTCGCGCGCTTCCCGCTCCCGTCCCATGCGGACCAGGTAGAGCGGTGATTCGGGGACACCACGGCGGACCCAGAACAACAGCAGCGCGGGCAGGATCATCACCAGCAGCATCCAGCGCCAGTTGCCGGACAAGGGCACCAGCAGCGTCGCGCTCAGGCCGCACAGCGTCGCGCCGATCGGCCACCAGAGATCCATCGCGGCCAATACCCGGCCGCGCTGTTTCCGTGGCGAGAACTCGCTGACGAGCGCGTAGTCGACCGGAATGCAGCCGCCGAGGCCGAACCCCGCCGCGAAGCGCAGCACGAGGAAGATCCAGAAACTCGGGGCCGCCGCGCCGAGCACGGAGAAGACCGAGAAGATCAGCAGCGTGATCGCGAAGGCCCGTTTCCGGCCCATCCGGTCGGCGATCGTGCCCCAGGCGACCGAACCGACGGCCATCCCGATCAGGTTCGCGCTCGCGACCAGGCCGCGCGCGCCGGGCGACAGCCCGAACTCGGTGCCCAGCAGCGGGGTGAGGAACCCGTTGAGCGCGACGTCCCAGGCGTCGAACAGGTACCCGAGCCCGCCGATGAGGAAGATCCTGCCCTGCACCCGCCAGCGCCAGGGGAGTTCCTGGACTATCTCGTCACCGGTGGTCATGTCGCCTCCGTGTTGTGCTGCTGCTGTGGTGGTGCCCCCGTGCTTTGCTGCCGTTTGCTTCCGCCCCTTACCCGGCGTGTCACCGGATGAACTGGTAGTCGAACGCCTCCAGATCCTTGTCCGCCAAGGGCGTCCCGCGCCAGAGCCAGTCGTACGAAACATCGGACTCGCCGCTGAAATCGCGCAGTTTGCGGTCGCGGTCGGCCTGCTCCGGGCCGTCCGGGAGGTGATAGAAATCCTTGTTGCGCAAGGAAGCCTCCTGCACCATCCCGGCGTGCTTGGCCCGCCGCGCGACATAGCGCGTCAGCGCGCCGCGCACGCCGTCGACCGGCACCGCACCGAGTTCCTCGGCGAGCACGGCCGCGTCCTCCATCGCCTGCGAAGCGCCCTGCGCCTGGTAGGGCAGCATCGCGTGGCACGCGTCGCCGAGCAGGGCGACGTGCCCGTCCGTCCACACGGGATCGCGGCGGCGCTGGAACATCGCCCACACGCTGGCGTCCCCTTCGGACTTGGACAGCATCGCCGCGACGCGATCGTCCCAGCCGGGGAAGGCGTTCACGAGTTCGTCGGCCGAGGCCGGGCCCGACCAGGTCCGCTCGATCTCGGGGGAACACGGCACGATCGCGACGACGTTGAGGTACTGCCCGCCGCGGATGAGGTAGTGCACGAGGTGCCGGTCCGGGCCGTACCAGATGGTGCTCTGGAACCGGTCGACGAGCCAGCGGGTCGCGGGATCGGCGGCGATCTTGTCGCCGGGGATCAGCGCCCGGTAGGCCATTTCGCCGGAGAACTCCAGCGTGTCGGGGAAACCGAGCGCGTCGCGCACCGAGGAGCGGATGCCGTCCGCGCCGATGAGCACGTCGGCGGCGTAGCGGTCACCCGATGCGGTGACGGCGGTCGGCCGGGTCTCGTCGGCCTGGTCTACGTCGACGACCTTGGCGTCGGTGTGGATGCGCACCACCGGCCCCGGCCCCGCCGGATCGAGGCACGCGTCGAGCAGCGCCTGATGCAGATCCGCGCGGTGGTAGTGCCAGTACGGTGCGTTGTACTCTCGTTTGCAACGCTCGCCCAGCGGTGTCATGGCGATGACGCTGCCGTCCTGCCAGCGGCGGCGCACCTGGTCCTGCGGTTCGGTGCGGATGGCGCGCAGCCGGGGGAGCAGGCCGAGTCCGATGAGGATCCGGCTCGCGTTCGGTGCGGTCTGGATACCGGCGCCGACCTCGCCCAGCTGCGGCGCCTGCTCCAGCACGGTGACCTGAAGTCCCTTGTGGCGCAAGGAAAGTGCGGCGGTCAGGCCACCGAGGCCGCCGCCGGCGATCACGACACGGTAGGACTGGCTCGCGGTCACGGCTCCTCCTGTTTCCGATGTGTCCGGCGTCTCGGACGCGATAATCCGAACACGGACGATCTGGAAAAGCAAGAGGGGAAACAAACTTCGGGGCTCAACGCCGTGAAGGCCCCCTTACCGGCGCTCGGCGCCGTGAAGGACTCCTTGCCTGCCTTGAGCGCTGTGAAGGAGGCCTTCACGGAGCATGGAGCGGGGTTAGTCGGCGGCGAGGTGTTCCCAGTGTTCGGCCAGCGCCGTGAGTTCGTCGAGCAGGACCCGGCGCCGCAGCGGGGAGTAGCCGTCGAGCAGTTGCTCGTCGAGACGGCGGGCGCGCGCGTCGACCTCGGCGAGTTTCTCCTTGCCCGCTTCGGAGAGCCGCAGCAGTTTGCGGCGCCCGTCGGCGGCGTCGGGCTCGCGCAGCAGAAGGCCGCGTTCCTCGAGGCGCTTGGCCACGTCGGCCATGGTGGACCGGTCCAGCGCGACCGACGAGGCGAGGGAACCCTGGTCCACGCCGGGAAAACAGTCGACGGCGGTGAGCACGGCGAACTGCGGGCCGGTCAGCGTCGAGTCCACTGTGTGCACCCAGGCGGCGAGATAGGCCTGGTAGAGCCGCCGCGCCGCGTAACCGGGCGCGGCGAGGAGCGCGGCCGGGGTGCTGGGTGCTTCGAGGGGTTCTGCCATGTCTTCAGCTAAGCACGGATCGTGAACCCCTTGACCTTCGCACCGCCGGGAGAGATAGTCAGTGCCCGGACTAATTCGTGCGGAGGATCGATGGACCACAACCAGTTGAACGACATCTTCGTGCGCCAGCTGACCCTGAGCGGCGTACGTGAGGGCGAGACCGTGTCGGTGCTGTCGCGGGGCGGGGAACGGGCCGGCTACGCGGACGCGGCGCTCTTCGCGGCGCAGGAACTCGGCGCGAACACCTTCCACCTCCGGGTCCCGCCGGCGCGTGCCGCGGCGGGCGGTGCCTGGGCGGTCGGCGACTCGGGGCTGGGCACCAACCCGGTCGCGGTCGAGGCGCTCAAGCAGACCGACATGCTGATCGACCTGACCTTCCTGTTGTTCAGCAAGGAACAGTTCGCCATCCAGGACGCCGGGACGCGCATCCTCACCGTCGTCGAACCGCCGGAGCTGCTGGCCCGCCTGCTGCCCACCAAGGAACTGCGTGAGCGCGTCGAGGTCGGCGCCGAACTGCTGGCCAAGGCGTCCTCGATGCGGATCACCAGCCCCCACGGCACGGACGTCACCTATCAGCTCGGCCGCTACCCGACGCTGAGCGAGTACGGTTACACCGACACGCCCGGCCGCTGGGACCACTGGCCCGCCGCGTTCGTGTTCACCGGCGGCACCGACGACGGCGTCGACGGCACGATCGTGCTTTCCCCCGGCGACGTCCTGCTGCCGTTCAACACCTACGTCCAGAGCCCGGTCACGCTCACCATCGAAAAGGGCTTCGTCACCGACATCCGCGGCGGGCTGGACGCCGAGTTGCTCTCGTCCTACATCAAGTCCTTCGACGACCCGCGCGGCTACGGCATGTCCCATGTCGGCTGGGGGCTCGACGAGCGCGCGCACTGGCACGGGCTCACGCAGTTCCCCGGCGGGATGGGCATGGAGCTGCGGTCCTTCTACGGCAACGTGATGTTCTCGATCGGCCCGAACAACGAGCTCGGCGGCCCGAACGACACGCCGTGTCACTTCGACATCCCGATGCGTGGCTGCAGCCTGTTCCTCGACGACGAGGCGATCGTGCTCGACGGCGACCTGACCGTCCGCGAGATGCGCCCGGCGGCGCGCCGATGACCGAGCACCACATCGGCATGATCGTGCCCAGCTCGAACCTCACCATGGAGACCGAGCTGCCCCGGATGCTGCGCGCCCGTGAGGAACTCCTCCCGGAGGACCGGTTCGTGTTCCACAGCAGCCGGATGCGGATGAAACACGTGACGCCGGAACAGCTCGCGGCGATGAACGCGCAGACGCCGCGCGCCGCCGCCGAACTCGCCGACGCGCGGCCGGACGTCGTCACGTCGGCCTGTCTCGTGGCGATCATGGCACAGGGGCCCGGCTACCACTGCACCGCCGAGACCGAGATCCGCGACGCGTTGCGGGACAACGGTTCCGAGGCACCGGTGATCTCCAGCGCGGGCGCGCTGCTGACCGGGTTGTCCGCGCTCGGCGCCCGCCGCGTCGCGATCGTCACGCCGTACCTGAAACCCCTGACGAAGCTGGTCGCGGAGTACATAGTGGACGGTGGGTTCGAGGTCGTCGACACGCTGAGCCTCGAGGTCCCGGACAACCTCGCGGTCGCCCGGCTCGATCCGGCCGATCTGCGGGAGCACTGGCGTAAGCTCGACCTGTCCCATGCGGACGCGATCGTGCTCTCGGCGTGCGTGCAGATGCCGTCGCTGTCGGCGATTCAGGCGGTCGAGGACGCTTCGGGTCTGCCGGTGCTCTCCGCTGCCACCGCGACGACGTTCGCTCTCCTCGGCGAACTGGGGCTCGACCAGCGCGTTCCCGGTGCCGGGAGGTTGCTCGGCGGCGACCGGTGAAGCGCTTTCTCGTTATCCACGCCAGCTTTCGCGGCGCCGGCGCACCAGGGAGACGGGCTGGACAAGGTGCGCCGGCAGGTAGTGGGTGAACGTCGTCTGCCACTTCTCGTCGGCCGTGTGCAGCTGGTAGCGCACGAGGGCGAGCCAGGCGCCGTCGGCGTTGCGAGCCCAGCCGACCAGCTCACCCGTGACCTCGTGCCCGGTCTGCAGCCCCGTCGGGGTGTTCGTCCGCCGGTGGCGGTCCGGGAGCGGGAACAGGCGCGGCAGGTCCACGGTCACCCATCGGGGTGGCTCCACGCGCCGCGCCCCGGCGGGTCGCACACCGTCGTCGGTCGAACTCATGTTCGACATCATGACTCCTGTAACGCGGCCGTGCAAACCCGTCGGAGGTGCGTTGTCGCAGGTCACAGGGGCGGAGCGTAGTGTGACATATCCGCTCGGTATGTCTCCGCAGGTGGGAGTTCGTTTAGTGCCCGGCCCGGCGGGAATCCGGGCGGCATGCCGAGAAGCGCGGTCGACGAAGTCACCCTGATCCGCGAGGACGCCCACGTGGTACGCAGCCCCCGGGATCTCGATCCCTTGCTCGACCGGATCGGCGCGGCCCGGTACGTCCTGATCGGCGAGGCTACGCACGGTACGGCCGAGTTCTACCGCTGGCGCGCGGAACTGACGCAGCGGCTGATCGCCGAACGCGGGTTCTCGTTCGTCGCGGTCGAGGGGGACTGGCCGGACTGCCACCGGTTGCACTGCTGCGTGGCGGGTGCGCCCGGCGTGCCGAAAGATCCCTGGCAGGTGTTGTGGGGATTCCGCCGGTGGCCCGCGTGGCTGTGGGCGAACGAGGAGGTCGCCGAGTTCGCTCGCTGGCTGCGGGAGTTCAACCGCGACGGGGGACATCGGCCGGTTGGCTTCCATGGGCTCGACGTGTACAGCCTGTGGGACTCGCTGCGCGCCGTTTTCGCTTACCTCACGGAGCACGCTCCAGACCGGATCGGCCCCGCGCGGGAGGCGTGCCGCTGTTTCGAGCCGTATGGCGAGGACTCGCGGGCTTACGCGTGGGTGACGGAGCTGGTGCCGGAGAACTGCCGCCGTGAGGTCGTCCGCCTGCTGGCCGAGCTGCGGGCGGACGCCTGCCGGGGTGGCGCGCCGGGACTGGACCGCGCGTTCGTGGCGCGGCAGAACGCCGAGATCGTCGTCGGCGCCGAGCGGTACTACCGCGAGCTGACCCAGGGCGGACCGCGTTCGTGGAACGTGCGGGACCACCACATGACCGACACCCTCACCCGGCTCGCCGAGGCGTACGGGCCCGGGGCGAAAGCCGTGGTGTGGGCGCACAACACGCACGTCGGGGACGCCAGGGCCACCGACATGGCGGCGGCGGGCATGGTGAACCTCGGGCAGCTCGTGCGGGAACGGCACCACGCCGACGGAGTGGTCACGGTCGGGTTCGGGACGTATCGCGGCAGCGTCATCGCGTCGGATCACTGGGGCGGCCCGGTGCGGCGGCTGCCGGTCCCCGAGGCGCGTCAGGACAGCACCGAAGGCCTGGTACACGACGCGATTCCTGGCCACGACAGCCTTTTCGTGTTCGACGACGACTCCCGATGGGCCGAAGACGTCCGCGGGCATCGTGCGATCGGCGTCGTCTACCGGGCCGACGGCTACGTGCCGACGGCGCTTTCGGCTCGGTACGACGCTTTCATGCACTGCGACGTCACCACGGCCATCACACCCCTGCACCCGGGGGAGCCGGGCGGCGCCGAGGAACAGACCTACCCGAGCGGACTCTGAACGGAGGGAGAAGGCATGACCGTACCCTTCGCGATCGACACCGGGGCCACGTCGGTGCAGGGCGATCTCACCGTGCCGGCGGACGCGACCGGCGTCGTCGTCTTCGCACACGGGTCGGGCAGTTCCCGGCACAGCCCGCGTAACCAGGCGGTGGCGAAAACCTTGCAGGACAACAAGTTCGCGACCCTGTTGTTCGACCTGCTGAGCCGTGACGAGGAAGCCGCGGACGCGGCGGGCGGGCAGCTCCGCTTCGATGTCGGCCTCCTGGCCGACCGGCTGGTGCGCGCGATCGACGAACTCGCGCGGCACGACCCGGTCCATGGCCTGCCGCTGGGGTTGTTCGGCGCGAGCACGGGAGCCGCCGCGGCATTGCGGGCCGCGGCCGAACGGCCGGAGGTGGTGCGCGCGGTCGTTTCGCGCGGTGGCCGTCCGGATCTCGCCGGCCCCGCGCTGGCCGAGGTCACCAGCCCGGTGCTGCTGATCGTCGGCGCTCGCGACCGGACGGTGCTGCGCCTCAACGAGGAAGCCGCGAAACACCTGGCGGGGCCCATGGAACTCCTGGTCGTCCCGGGTGCGACGCACCTGTTCGAGGAGCCCGGCACGCTCGAGCGCGTCGCCGAAGCGGCCGCGTCCTGGTTCACCGGCCACCTCGGCTGACCGCGAATGACGGGCGGTGCGGCCGGGTAACCGAAAAGGAGACGGTTTCCGCTCACGGTCCGGGGAAGGACGGATCCGATGCGTTTCCTCCACGACAGGGCCACCCGGATGTTCGCCGATCGCCGGGACGGGGGACGGCGGCTCGCCGAGCTACTGCGGGAACGGCCGTGGTCCGATCCGGTGGTGCTGGGCCTGGCACGGGGCGGGGTCCCGGTCGCCGTCGAGGTGGCGGCCCTGCTCGGCGCCCCGCTGGACGTGGCCGTGGCGCGCAAGATCGGCGCACCGGGGCGTCCCGAGTTCGGGCTCGGCGCGGTCACCGCGGACGGACCACCGACCTACGACGAGCGGATCCTCGCCGCGCTGGGCCTGACCGCCGAAGACCTCGCGGAGACCTGCGCGGCCGAGCGCGCGGAGGCACGGCGCCGGATCGCGCGTTACCAGGGCGAACGAGAGCCGCGACGCGGCAGGGACGTGATCGTCGTGGACGACGGCCTCGCCACCGGCGCCACCGCGCGAGCCGCCTTGCGGGCCGTCCGTGCCGACCGGCCGCGCAGGCTGGTGTTCGCCGCGCCGGTGTGTGCCCCCGACGCGGTCGCGGCACTGCAGCGGGTGGCGGACGATGTCGTCTGCGTGGCCGCGCCGGAGGCGTTCCGCGCCGTCGGCCAGTGGTATGACGATTTCGGTCAGACCACCGACGAGGAAGTGGTGGCGGTGCTCGACGCGGCCCGTGACCGGCGGTGAGCGCGCGGCGGGTCCGGTTGCGGCGGGAGCGGTCCCGGCTCGGGGATCGGCGGGCGCGGCGGCCCTGGAGCGGGCGGTGTCGGCGGTGGCTCCGGCGGCGGCCGCATCGGATCGGGCCGGGGCGGCACGGGATGGACCATGACTTCCTCCTCGTCCGGCTTGGTGGGCACGCTTCGGATACCGCGCCGGGGGAGCGGCCAAACCCGGCGCGAGGTGTCGGAGCCGCAGTGTCCGGGTAACCGGCACTGACCCCGCGCTACGACGGAGAGGAGGCCGACGATGGCCGCGGCGCATCAGGTGGACGAACAGCTGTGGGCCGAGTTCCACGAGGTGGTGAACATGACCTCGCACGAGCTGAGCGAATGGCTGCGCACCCGGTCGGCGGGCGAGGGGACCGAGGAGCTGCCGGACCGGGCCGGGACACCGACCGGACGGCACGTGCTGGAGGTGCTCCGCAAACGCAAGGGGGACGTGACCGCCGACGACGAGCGGGTGATGCGCGCGGTCGTCGGCCGGGTGCGTGCCGAACGCCGCGCTGACCTGGAGCCCACCGCGGGGGAGACGCACTGGCGGCACCGGCTCATGTCACTCGGGCACGACCCGCTGCGCCCGGTGTCCTGAATCCACTGTCCACGCGGGACAGGCGGAGACCGCCCGCCGGTTCAGGCGGGCTTGCGGGCGCGACGGCGCGGGTCGGCGCGGCGCGCGCCCGCGGGCTTCGGCTGCCGTCCGTCCGCGGCGAGCCCGGGCAGCTTGCTGTCCGAGATGGACGCTCGTACTTCTGTTTCGCGTTCCTCGCCGGTCTCTTCGATGTGTTTGACCATATGCCGAAGAGTGCGCGTCAGGTCCTGGATCCGCCGGTCGCTCAGGCCGGTGAGCGCGAACTTCTCCTCGGCGTTGAAGCGGGGGAACAACTCGGTCATCAGCTCGCGGCCGCGCGCGGTGAGCGAGAGCACCGAAAGCCTGCGGTCGTCCGGCGGGACGGTGCGCACGAGCAGGCCCCGTGATTCGAGTGTCTTGGCGACCCCGGTGAGCGTGCCCTTGGAAATCCCGCACTCCTCGGCGACGTGCTTGGTCTCCATCTCCTCCCAGATCCACACGACCCACAGGACGACGAAGCCGGTCCAGGTCAGATCGACGTCACGCAGCACGGACTGCTCGAAGTGGTTGCGCACCGCGGAGGCGGCGCGGTGCAGGTTCGACACGGCCGCCATCGCGCCGAAGTCGAGTTCCAGACCACCCAGCCGCGCCGTCACGGCCTTCTCGGTCTCGCGGAGCGTGTAGTACCCGGTCATGCGTCACCTGTGTCCCGATCGGTCCAGTTGGGCGACAGCGTACCTGCTCGTCAGGCCGGGTCCGGGCAGGCGCGGCGACGTTTCGGGATCGTGCCTTGTGCAATAACGTTTGGGCCCATACGATCCTGCGGACTGTATGGGGCCGAACGAACGGCCCGTCCCGTTCCCGGAGGTCGCCCGTGCCCGACGCCCGCTCCCCGGAAACCCCCGCCCCGCGCCCCCGGTCGCTCGGAGTGCCGGACATCGTCTTCTTCATCGTCGCCGCCTCGGCGCCGCTCACCGTGGCGGCGGGCGGGATCAGTACCAGTTACGCGGTCACCGGGATCGAAGGCATCCCGTTGTCGTACCTCGTACTGGCCGCCGTGCTGATCGTCTTCACCGTCGGCTACGCGGCGATGAGCAGGCACATCGCCAACAGCGGCGCGTTCTACGCCTACATCGCGCACGGACTCGGCAGGCAGGCCGGCGTCGGGGCGTCGTTCGTCGCACTGGTGGCCTACAACGCCATGCAGATCGGTGTCTACGGCATGTTCGGCGCGGCGAGCGCCCAGCTCTGCCGGACGTACTTCGGGTTCGACGTCCCGTGGTGGGCCGGGGTGCTGGCCGCGGTGATCGTGGTCGGGGTGCTCGGCGTGCTCCGTGTCGACCTGAACGCGCGGGTGCTCGCCGTACTTCTGATCCTGGAGACGGTGGCGGTCGCGGTGTTCGACGTCGCGGGTCTCGCGGACCCGGGGCCGGGTGGGGTGCCGTGGGCGGGGTTCGCGCCGTCGCACCTGTTCGTCGCCGGGGTGGGCGCGGTGCTGTGCTTCGGGGTCGCGGGCTTCGTGGGCTTCGAATCCGCTGCGATCTACGGAGAGGAATGCCGGGATCCGAAGCGGACAGTGGCGCGGGCGACGTATGTCGCGGTCGGCATCATCGGCGTGTTCTACGCGGTGAGCGCGTGGGCGATCGCCGCGGCGGCGGGTGGCGGCGAGGTCGTGGCCCAGGCCCGGCAGCAGGGCCCGAACCTGGTGTTCGCGCTCGGCGAGGCCCGGCTGGGCCGGATCTTCACCGACGTCGCGACTGTGTTGTTCGTGACGAGCCTTTTCGCGTCACTGCTGAGTTTCCACAACGCGGTGGCGCGCTACCTGTTCGCGCTCGGACGGGAAGGGGTGTTGCCGCGCGGGCTGTCCGCGACATCCCGGGCCGGCGCTCCGCGCGCGGGTTCGCTGACCCAGACGGTGGTCGCGGTCGTGGTCCTCACGGTCTTCGCCGTGACCGGCCGCGATCCGGTGCTGGACTTGTTCACCTGGCTCACCAACGCCGGTGCCGCCGGGGTCATCCTGCTGATGGCGCTCACCTCGTTCGCCGTCGTCGGTTACTTCCGGCGGGACGCGCGCGGGCACTCGCCACTCCAGCGGCTGCTCGCGCCGGGGCTCGCCGGGCTCGCGCTCGGCGGCCTGTTCGTGCTCGTGCTGGTGAACTTCGACGTCATGCTCGGCACCAGCCCGGGATCGCCGCTGCGGTGGATCCTGCCGGGACTGATCCTCGTGGCCGGTCTCGCCGGTGTCGCCTGGGGCGCGCGGCTACGGGCGGCGCGGCCGGACGTCTACGCCGTCATCGGCCGCGGCGCGGCGGCGGGGGAGTAGCTGCCGGGCTGCCGGAACCCAGGGATGCCTCCGTCCTTTGTGGATTGATGGGCCTTCACGGCAGTGCGTACGCCCCCGGAGTATGTATAACGACCTATACAGCTCGCGAAGGGTGAGTTGTCACCGTGGACTCACCGTTCCACAAGCAGAATCAAGGACGGCGGGGAGCCCGGACGCCGCGGAATTCCCAGTCCCCGCCGAGCGCGGTGGAGCGGACCTCTTCGGACTCGGTCGGCTGAGCGCCGACGTCGGACCGGATCGGGACCGGGCCGGACACGATGTGATTGCGCAGGGTGCCGAGGCCCTCGACCTCGACCTCGACGACGTCGCCCGGCCGCACCGGGCGGGAGTTCGCCGGGGTCCCGGAGAGCAGGACGTCGCCCGGGTACAGGGTGATCGTGCGGGCGATGTCGGCGACGAGGTAGTGCATGTCCCATTCCATGTCGCCGGTGGTGCCGTCCTGCGCGACGACGCCGTTGACGAGGGTGCGGATCCGCTTGCCGCGGAAGTCCCAGCCGGTGACCAGGCCGGGCCCGAGCGGGCAGAGCGTGTCGGATCCCTTGACACGCAACATGGATCCGGCGTCGGTGTCGCGGAAGTCGTGCAGTCCGTAGTCGTTGGCGACGGTGTAGCCGCGGATGTACTCGCCCGCCTCGGCGGGGGAGACGTTGCGGCACGTGCGGCCGATGACGATCGCGATCTCGCCCTCGTAGTTCAGCCACGCACAGCGTTCCGGGCGGACGACGGCGCCGCCGTGCGCGTTGAGTGCCGAGGTCGGCTTGTGGAAGTACGTAGGCGCCGGCGGTAGCTTGCCCTGGAACTCGGTCACCCTGCTGTGGTAGTTGAGGTGGACGGCGATGATCTTGGACGGCACCACCGGCGGCAGGTGCACGGCCTCGTCGACGCCGGCCTCGCGGCCGTCCGGGGCGACGAGCCGGTCGCCGTCGCGGACGACCTCGACCGCGGCGCCGTCGAGCAGGATCCTGCGGTACTCGGTCATCGTGGGGCCTCCTGGGTCCATCCGGCGGCGGGCCTGTCGAACCAGAGATGCACCTGACCGGTGCCGACGGAGTTCTCGTACTCCGAGTACAACCGCCCCGGCGCGACGCACGCCTGTTCGCCGAGCGCGCCCGCCATCATCAGATAGTGCCCGAACCCGGCTTCCGGCTTGAACCGCGCGAACTCGTCCATCGTGTCGAGCACCTTCGCGTGTTCCCCGGCGGTGAACCATTCGATGCGCTGGAGGTCCGCTTCGGCGGCTTCGCGAGTGTAGATGTGTTCGACGCCGGACGCCTCGTGCGCACGCAGTTCTCGTAGCGGCCAGAACGTGTGCGACAGCGCGCCGGAGGCGATCAGCAGGACCTTCCGATCGGTGTCGGCGATGCCCGCGGCGAGTGCCCGGCCGAGCCGCAGGTTGTCCTCGGCGTCGGCGGTCTGGCAGACGCCGATGGAGATCCACGGCTTCTCCGGCACGCCGAGATAGGACCACAGGTTCACGGTGGCGTAGTAGATCGGCAGGTACGGATCGTCGATCGGGGTGATCCAGGTGCCCTGCTCCGCGGCGTGGGCGGCGACCGCGCGCGCGAGTTCCGGGTCCCCGGGGAAATCGTAGGGAATACGGCACATTCCGCGTGGCAGTTCCTCGGAGGTGAACAGCCCGGCGCGGCGGTGCTGCGCGGTGACGACGTACTCCACCGTGGTGGCCCAATGTGAATCGAGGACGACGACGGTGTCGTAGTCGAGCGTGTCGAACACCTCGCGGCGGAGCCGGCGCAGACCGGGGACGAGGCTGGTTTCCTCGCCATTGTTGAGTTCCCGGCGGGTCTTCTCCGGCAGCATGATGGTCGGGACGTGCGAGAGCAGGCCGGCGCCGACGATCTCTCCCATGGTCAGTTCCCCTCTCGCGGCGCGAAGACGCTGTTCTTCACGTCGCAGTAGAAATCGAAGCTCCACGTGCCGCCCTCGCGGCCGATCCCGGATTCGCGGGAGCCACCGAACGGGGCACGAAGATCACGCACGAAGAAGCAGTTGACCCACACCGTCCCGGCGACGAGCCGCGAGGAAACCCGTTCCGCGCGGGCCTCGTCGCCGGTCACGAGCGTCGCGGCGAGACCGAAGCGGGTGGAGTTGGCGAGCCGGACGGCGTCGTCCTCGTCCCGGAACGTCTGGAGCGTGAGGACCGGGCCGAAGACCTCCTCGGTCAGGATTTCGCTGCCCTCGGCGGCGCCGATGAGCAGGGTCGGCCGGTAGTAGAGACCGCCGAGATCGGTGTTGGGGCCGCCGCCGAGCAGCGGCTCGGCCCCGGCCTCGACCGCGCGGCGGACGAACCCGTCGATCCTCTCCAGTTGGCGGCGATGGACCTGCGGGCCGAGGTCGGTGGTTTCGTCCCGGGGGTCACCTTGCCGGAGTTGCCCGGCACGTTCGAGGAAGCGGGCCCGGAATTCGTCCACAATGGACTCATCGACGAGCAGCCGGACGGCGGCGAGGCACACCTGCCCCGCGTTGTCGTACTGCTCGACGGCGAGATCCACGGCGAGGTCGAGATCGGCGTCGGCGAAGACCAGCAGCGGCGATTTCCCGCCGAGTTCGAACGAGGTCGGGACCAGGTTGGCCGCCGCGGCCGTCGCGATCGTGCGCGCGGTCGGCACCGAGCCGGTGAAGCTGATCCGCCGGACGCCAGGATGCGCGACGAGCGCCGCGCCCGCTTCGGCGCCGTGGCCCTGGACGACGTTGAACACGCCGTCGGGCAGACCGGCTTCGGCGGCGATGTCGGCGAAGAGCGACGCGGTGAGCGGGGTCCACTCGGCGGGTTTGAGCACGACGGTGTTCCCGGCGGCCAGTGCGGGCGCGATCTTCCAGGTGGCCAGCATGAGCGGTGCGTTCCACGGCGTGACGAGCGCGCACACCCCGGCCGGGTCCCACGAGACGTGGTTGCGATGCCCGCGTGTCTCGAAGTCCGGATGGTCCAGCTCGTCGACGAGCCAGTTCGCGAAGAACCGGAAGTTGTGCGCGACCCGCGGCATCACGCCGCGCCGGTGCGAGCGCAACAAGGCGCCGTTGTCGGTGGTCTCGACGATCGCCAGGTCCTCAAGGCGCTTTTCGACGCCGTCGGCGAGCGCGTGCAGCAGGCTCGCGCGTTCCTCGCGGCTGGTGCGGGACCACCCCGCGAACGCGGTCTGTGCCGCCGTCACTGCGGCGTCGACGTCGGCGGCGGTGCCGCGCGCGATCTCGGTGAGCGGCGCCTCGTCGATGGGGGAGACGTCGGTGAACCGGTCGGTGGAGGCGACCCGGCGGCCCCCGATCCAGTGGTCGGCGGACACGGGTACCCCTGCCACCGTCGGCTGGCGCGTCATCCTGGCTCCTCCCGGCTCGGAAGTCCTCGAAAATCGTGGACCGATCGCCGTGCCCGCGATATCGTTCGGGCCCAAACGTAAGTGACCGCATCACCGCGGTCAAGCCCGGTGTGTTCACTCTCGGAGGTGCCATGTCCCTCGGTCACGACGACTGGCTGCGGCTGGCGGCGCGGATGTCCTCACCGCGCGGGCTGTTCGTCGGCGGCACGTTCATCGACCCGGCCGACGGCACGCCGATGCCGGTCACGTCGCCCCGCGACGGCAGGGTGCTCGCCGAGGTCGCCGCGGCGGGGGAGAAGGACGTCGATCGCGCGGTGGCCGCCGCCCGGCGTGCCTTCGACGAAGGGCCATGGCCGCGTCTCAAACCGCGTGAACGCGCGAAACACCTGCTGCGGCTGGCGGAACTGGTGGACCGCGACGCGGACGTGCTCGCGTTGAGCGTCTCGCTGGAGATGGGCAAGCCGATCTCCGACGCGCGGAACGTCGAACTCGCCGCGCTGGTGAACACCCTGCGCTGGTACGCCGAAGCGGCAGACAAGAACGCGGGCGAGATCCCCGACGCCGGGCCGGACGCCCTCGCGCTGGTGACCCGCGAACCGGCTGGTGTCGTCGCGGCCGTCGTGCCGTGGAACTTCCCGTTGACCATGGCGGGCTGGAAGCTCGGCCCGGCGCTGGCCGCCGGATGCACCGTCGTGCTCAAACCCGCCGAACAGTCCCCGTTGTCCGCGCTGCACCTGGCGCGGCTCGCCGCCGAGGCGGGGTTGCCCGAGGGTGTGCTGAACGTCGTCAACGGCCCCGGCGAGGTCACCGGCAGGGCGCTCGGCCTGCATCCGGGCGTCGACGTCGTGACGTTCACCGGCTCGACCGAGGTCGGCAGGCATTTCCTGCGCTACGCCGCGGATTCCAACCTCAAACGGGTCTGGCTGGAACTCGGCGGGAAGTCGCCCAACATCATCCTCGACGACGCGCCGGAACTCGGCGCGGCGGCCGACACCTCGGCGTGGGGCATCTTCTTCAACTCCGGCGAGATGTGTACGGCACCCTCGCGGCTGGTGGTGCACAAGAGCGTCGCGGACGAGGTGCTGGAGCGCGTCGTCGCGCGTGCCGCCGACTTCGCGCCCGGTGACCCGCTGGACCCGGTGACGAAGATGGGCCCGGTCGTCAGCGAAGAACACTTGGGCTCGGTCCTGTCGCACGTCGACGTCGCGCTCGAAGAAGGCGCGCGGGTATGTATTGGCGGCGAACGCGTGCGCGTGGACAGCGTGGCCGGCGGGGGCAGCTACCTGGAACCGACCGTGCTCGACCGGGTCACCCCGGGCATGCGGGTCGCGCGGGAGGAGATCTTCGGCCCGGTCCTGTCCGTGCTGACGTTCGACACCGTCGAGGAGGCGGTGGCGCTGGCGGCCGACACCGAGTACGGGCTGGCGGCGGCCGTGTGGACCCGTGATCTCGGCCGCGCGCACCGGATCTCGCGGGCGCTGCGGGCGGGCACGGTGTGGGTCAACTGCTACGAGGAGGGCGATCTGAGCGTCCCCTTCGGCGGGACGAAACTTTCCGGGCACGGGCGGGACAAGTCCTTGCACGCACTGGAGAAGTTCACCGATCTCAAGACGACGTGGATCGCGTTGCCGTGAGGCCGCTCATCGTGATTCCCGCGCGCTTCGCGACTTCGACGTCGGCGTTGCGCTACTCGGCCGTCGTCACCGCGCGGGCGTTGTCGGCCGCCGTGCTGGCCGCCGGGGGTGAGCCGCTCACCGTACACCCGGAGGGTGACGTCACACGTCTGTCCTTTGCGGACGGAGTCCTGCTGCCCGGCGGCGGGGATCTCGACCCGGCGCGTTACGGGCAGCCGACCCGCTCGGGCGAGGTGTACGACGTGGACACCGCGCAGGACGAGTTCGACCTCGCGCTCGCCCGGTGGACGCTGGACACCGGGCGGCCGCTGCTGGCGATCTGCCGCGGCCTGCAGGTCGTCAACGTCGCGCTCGGCGGAACGCTGGACCAGCACATGTCCGGGGCGCATCGGCACCTCGTGCACGGTGTCCGCGTCGAACCAGGCTCGCGCACGGCCGGGCTGGTGGGGGAGAAGGCCGAGGCTTCGTGCTTCCACCATCAGCGTCTCGACCGGCTCGGCGCGGGGTTGCGGCCGGTGGCCTGGGCCGAGGACGGCACGGTCGAGGCCGCCGAACTGTCCGATGTGGACTTCCTTGGCGTGCAATGGCATCCGGAGGATTCGGCTGCCGAAGACCCGGCGCAGCAGGCACTGTTCGACGCACTGGTCACCGCCGCGAGGCCGGGTTCCGTCTGCCGGAAGTGCTGAAGGACGCTTTCAGTGCGCTGGCCGCTCCGAAGGCGTCCTTCGGCACGCGGGGAGGGGCGGCGACGTGGTCATCCGGCAGGGAGCGCGACCTCGACACACGTACCGGTGCCGGGCGTGCTGGTCAGGCGCAGGGTACCGCCCATCGCCTCGGTCAGGCCGCGGGCGAGCACGAGGCCGAGCCCGGCGCCCGGCACGCCGCGTGCCTCGGCGTCGAGCCGCTGGAACGGGACGAACAGCCGTTCCTGGAGTTCGGGGCTGATGCCCGGTCCGGAGTCGGTCACCCGGATCAGGGCACCTTCGCCGGTCTCCGCGGTCTCGACGAGCACCCAGCCGTCGGGCTCGTTGTGCCGGATCGCGTTGGTGACCAGGTTGATCAGCACCTGGCGCAGCCGCCGCCGATCGGCGCTGATCCGGCGTTCGGGGCCTTCGACGCGCAGCGAGATCCGATGGTGGGAAAGCGGTTCGAGCAGCGCGACGACCTCGCCGACGAGCTGGCGCAGTTCGAGCGGCTCCGGCCGGACCTCGAGTGCGCCCGCCTCGATCTTGGCGACGTCGAGGACGTCGTCGACGAGCGCGAGGATGTGGTCGCTCGCCTCGGTGATGTGGTGCAGCGCCGACTGGCGGCGTTCGGCGGGCAGGTCGAGGCGCCGCAGGAGTTCGGCGAAGCCGGTGATGGCCTGCATCGGGGTGCGCAGCTCGTGGGACAGCGACGTCAGGAACTCCGACTTCGCCCGGTTGGACGCTTCGGCCGCGTGCCGGGCGACCTCGGCCTCTCGCCGGGCACGCCGTTCCCGGTCGGCGGCGCGGCGCTGGGTGATGTCGAGCAGGTTGAGGCTCAGGTACATCTTCTCGCCGTCGGCACGCCGCACGACCGACGCGGTCGCCGCGGCGACGATCTCGACGCCGCCGCTGCCGACGCATACCGTTTCGAACTGGACGCTGTCGGCGTCGCCGTCGACGAGGTCGGTGAGGACGTCCGCGGTGTGCTCGACCAGGTCCGGCCGGAGCACGGCACCGAGCTCGACGCCGAGAAGGTCCACTTCGGACAGTCCGAGCAGGACCCGCAGCGCGCGGTTGACCCTGGTGAACCGGCGGTCGAGGCCGACGAGCGCCATGCCGACGGCGTTGTCCTCGAAGGCGCGGCGGAAGCGTTCCTCGCTTTCGGCGAGCGCGCCGAACAGCCGCGCGTGCTCGATGGCGACCGAGGCGAGGTGGGTGAACTGCTCCACCAGCCGCACCTCGCGTTCCGGCGGAAGGTGCGGTTCGGTGTGGTACACGGCGAAGGTGCCCAGCACACCGCCGTCGCGGCCGAGGACGGGCTGGGACCAGCAGGAGCGCAGTCCGGCCAGTTCGGCCAGCGCGCGGTAGTCGTCCCAGCGGCGGTCGGTCGCGATGTCCTCGACGACCACCTGGGTCCCGTGGTACGCGGAGGTGCCGCAGGAGCCCGCCTCGGGCCCGATGGACAGCCCGTCGATCGCCTCGACGTAGTGCGCGGGCAGCCCGGACGCGGCGCCGTGGTGCAGCGTCGCCCGCGTGGAGTCGAGCAGCAGGATGGAACACCGCGAGTACGGCAGCAGCTCGTTGAGCGCCTCGGTCACCGCGCCGAGGACGTCGCCGAGTTCGGCGCCGGAGGCGAGCAGGTCCAGTACCCGCGTCTCCCGTTCGAGCAGCAGCAGGCTGTCGGCGTGGTCGAACGCGGACTCGACGCGCGGGAGGTTCGGGATCATGCGCGTTCCCAGCGGTAGCCGACGCCGCGGACGGTGCGCAGCCTGCGCGGGCCGCCGGGGCCGGTTTCGAGCTTGGCGCGCAGCCGGTGGATGTGCTCGGTGACGGTGGCGTCGGACTGCCAGCCGGGGGAGGACCGCCAGACCGCCTGCAGCAGCTGCGCGCGAGTGAACACCTGCCCGGGGTGCTGGGCCAGGAACACGAGCAGGTCGAACTCCTTGGCCGTCAGTTCCACGAACGCGCCGTCCAGGGTGACCTGGCGGGCGGCGGTGTCGATGCGGAGGCCGTCCTCGGTCTCGCCGTCCACTGTGGCCACCGGGACGCTGCGGCGCAGTACCGACCGCACCCGCGCGGCGAGTTCCTCGGGGGAGAACGGTTTCACGAGGTAGTCGTCGGCGCCGAGGTCCAGCCCGACGATGCGGTCGGTCTCGCCGCTGCGTCCGCTGAGGACGACCACGGGCAACGGCGTCCGTGACCGGTCGTGGCGGACCCGCCGCAGGACGTCGAGCCCGCCGAGGCCGGGCAGTGACAGGTCGAGGACCATGAGGTCGGGTGGTTCGGCGGCGATCCGTTCGAGCGCGGTGTGGCCGTCGCCGGCCTCGGTCACCAGGAAACCGTCGGCCTCCAGCTGCCAGGTCACGACCGTGCGGACCCGCTCGTCGTCGTCGACGACGAGTATCCGGCGTCGAGCGCTCGGTGCCACCTCGGCCGTACCTCCCAAGTCACGGAACCTCATGCTGCTCCGCGGTTTCGGCGGTGGCAACAGCGCCGGGGCGGCCGTTGAGCAACTGTTGACATTCGGTTGGTGCGGATCTGAGGCACGGACCACAGCCTAGGAGGCGCGCGGACCGGACCGCCCCCGGACGTGGGGGGGGGGGGGGGGGGCGCGCCCCCGCCCCCCCCCCCCCCCCCCGGCCCCCCGCGCGCGGGGCGACGGACGGGGTGGGGGGGTCGACGGGGTTGGAAATCAACTGAGAC